>DASQDN010000084.1:0-9782 GCA_035634155.1 Bryobacteraceae bacterium
GACATCGGACCGGCGGTTGATGAGGGTCAGCTAAACACGAACCTGAAGTACATGGACATCGGCCGCAAGGAAAGCGGCAACCCGAAGGTCGGCGGCAATCGGCTTTCCGGGGGCGCCTATGACAAAGGGTACTTCTGCGAGCCCACTATTTTCGCGGACGTCGAAGAAAAGATGACCCTCGCGCAGGAAGAGGTCTTTGGTCCCGTACTGGCAGTGATGCCGGCCAAGAACATCGATCATGCGCTGGAGATCGCCAACAACATTCCCTTTGGCTTGTCGGCTTCGATTCAAACCAGCAATCTATCGAGAGCTTTCGACTTCATCTACAAGATGGAGGCGGGTCTATTGACCGTAAATCTGCCCAGCGCCGGCGTAGAGTACCAACTGCCGTTCGGCGGCACGAAGGATTCCAGCTTCGGTCCCAAGGAACAGGGTCCGGCAGCGATGGAGTTCTACAGCGATTACAAGACGGTGTACCTGAAGTATTGATTGGAAGATCCTTCGCGAGCGCAGCGGATTTCGGCATTGATGAGTCGTGTAAGGTCACGCGACACCATGCCGGAGAAGCTTTTCCGCAGCGCTCTGCGGCAGGCCGGAATACGTTTTCGATCTTCCGTTTCTGAGCTTCCCGGCAAGCCTGATGTCGTGATTCCGTCACGCCGCATGGCGGTGTTTGTCGATGGGGATTTTTGGCACGGCCGGCAGTGGCAGACTCGCCATCACGCGTCACTTGAAGGGCAGTTCGAAAATAGCGGCTCACGGGAATACTGGCTGACAAAGATCCGGCGCAACATGGCGCGGGATTTGGCAAACACGTCTGCCCTCCTTGACGCAGGCTGGAGTGTTGCCCGCTTTTGGGAGTCGGAGGTGCAAAGGGACGCCGCAGGCTGCGTGGACAAGCTGTCGCGGACTCCGCTGCCGTCCCGGGTCGCCGACCGGACGGTGGCCGAGTTCTTTGCCGGCATCGGTCTGGTGCGCTATGCCTTCGAGCGGCAAGGCTGGCGTGTTGCGTTCGCTAACGATATTGACCCGAAGAAGCAGCAGATGTACCAAGCGCATTTCGGGGACGATTTCGTAGTGGGAGATGTACATCGTCTTGACCCGGCGAGCGTGCCGGCCGTGACGTTGGCGACTGCCTCATTTCCCTGCACCGATCTGTCGCTTGCCGGAGCTCGCAAAGGGCTTGCTGGGCGGCACTCTTCGGCGTTCTGGGGATTTCTTAGCGTGCTCGAGGGGATGGGAACGCGACGGCCGCCGCTGCTGCTGATCGAAAACGTTCCCGGGTTTCTTTCTTCGAATTGCGGATCCGATCTTCACGAGGCGCTGGTGCGGCTGAATGCGCTCGGTTATGCCGTGGATATGTTCATGCTCGACGCCGCGCATTTCGTTCCCCAAAGCCGCAGTCGCTTGTTTGTGGTGGGCCTCGCCGAGACTCCGCAAGTTTCCCAAACGGGCACGCGGACGGGGTCCGTTCAGGCGTTTGTCGAGAGGCATCCGGATATTCGCTGGTGTCTCCGCCGGCTGCCTCCTCCACCGCAAACCACCAGCAAACTGCGCGACATCGTGGACAATGACGCCGCGTGGTGGGAGCGCGAGCGGAGCGAGTATCTTCTATCGCAGATGGTGGGCTCGCATCTTGAAGTCGCAAAGCAGGCAATCGCACGGAGGCGATGGACCTACGGAACAGTGTTTCGTCGCGTTCGCAACGGCCGCACGGTGGCTGAGCTGCGCACAGACGGAATTGCCGGCTGCCTCCGGACTCCTCGTGGTGGCAGCGCCCGGCAGATCCTGTTCAAAGCCGGCTATGGCCGTTATAATTGCCGTTTGCTCACCGGCCGCGAGTGCGCTCGCCTGATGGGCGCCGATGAGTATAGGATCGAAGTACCAGCCAATCAGGCACTGTTCGGTTTTGGCGATGCGGTCTGCGTACCAGCCATCGAATGGATCGTGACCCATTACTTTCTGCCCCTCTGCAACGAGCTGATTCGCGGGTCTGTTCTGATACGCTAGTTGCTTACCCAAAATGAGACTTGGCCAGATCAAATGGAACAACAACACCGTTGCGGCGATCTTTGAATCCGACGGAGCGGCTCGCCCGATTCCCGATTACAACGTCTATGACCTGATCCGCTTGGCGGAGATGGAGCGCAGCACGCTGGCCAAGGTAGCGTCTCGGCTTGCGGCCACGCACCGTGAGACGGCCGCCCCGCTGATTCCAATCTCGCCGAAAGAAGTGTGGGCGTGCGGCTGCACGTATAAGCAAAGTTCGGACTTCCGCGATGCCGAGCACGGCACGCGGGAGGGGTTCTACGCATACGTTTATCGTGAACCGCGACCTGAGATTTTCTTCAAGGGCACGTCTCGTGTGTGTGTCGGACCGGAAGGCAAGATCGGGTTGCGCAGCGATGCAAAATTTACGGCGCCGGAACCGGAACTCGGATTAATTCTTGGCACGTCAGGCGCAATCGTTGGATACACGCTTGCCAATGATGTTTCTGCATGGGACATCGAGCGGGAAAATCCACTTTACTTGCCGCAATCCAAGGTCTTTACGGGATGCTGCTCACTAGGGCCGGTTATCCTTACTCCGGATGATGGAGTGGACCCGTACGCTCTGCAGATGACTTGCACGATTGAGCGGAACGGCGCCGTAATCTTTAGCGGCACGGTGAACACATCGCAGCTCAATCGCAAATTCGAGACGCTGACCGAGTACCTGCTGCGCGCAAATGCGGTTCCAGGCGGGTCTGTGCTGCTCACTGGTACCGGCATCATCGTGACGGAGGAGTCGGCGCTCGCGCCCGGCGATGTAGTCACCATTGAAGTGCCGGAGATCGGCAAGCTCCGCAACACGGCCGTGATCGTCGAATAGCCGGCGACGCGGTCGAATCAACTCTAATCCCCTACCCCAACCCCTGACCATGGTCCCTCGCGATGTGGTACAACTTGTACCATGACACCGCGTAAACGCTCCGGCTTGGCCGTCAGACTGCCGTTGACTGAGTTGGAGAACGATGTTATGGCGGTCGTGTGGGATAAGCGCGAAGCATCCGTCGAGGACGTCCACGCCCTTGTCTCGCAAAAACATAAGCTGAAGGAAACGAGTGTTCGAACTCTTTTGCGGCGCTTAGAGGCCAAGGGGTACCTGAGCCATCGCGCTGAGGGTCGGTCGTTCATCTACGGCGCGGTCGAGCCGGCCGGTAGTCTCGCCGCGCGCGCCGTACGGCAAATTGTGGACCGGTTCTGCAACGGGTCGATTGAAACCCTTGTGGCGGGGATGGTAGACGCCGAAGTGCTCAGCGCTTCCGAGTTGCGGCGCTTGGCCAAGGTGGTAGAGAGGTATCGCAAATGATGCCTACATTGATCGAATCTTCCTTGCGCGCGATCGCCTTATTTGTGACTACCGCCATTCTGCTGAAGGCGCTGGGAATCCGGCATCCTGCCATCGCGTACAGGACCTGGGCCACGGCGATGCTCGCCATGTTGCTGGCGCCGGTTTTCGTCATGTGGACTCCGCGGTTTTTTACGCTCGGTGTCCCCGTTCAGGCGAGCATCACTCCGCAAATCGACCTGTCGATGTTTGCCCTTGACGAGGCGCCTGTGTGGCCGCCGCACGCTTCTCGACCGCAACCGACCACTGCTTCCAGTCAGAAGACTTCCGGTCGCCAATGGCTATCTCTCATCTGGCTTTCGGGCGTTGCCTTGTTTGGATCTCGCCTGCTTTGGGGAACATGGCTGACGCGCCGATTTGGCCGAAGCGCGAGACCGGGAATTCCCGGAGCGTTGCTTCATCCGCACTGCGCTTCCCCGTTGACCATCGGCTGGTGGCATCCCGTTGTCATCCTTCCGATCACTGCCTTCGATTGGCCCAAGGACAAGTTAGAAGCCGTGCTCCTTCACGAGGGTGCCCACGCCCGCCGCCGAGACCCGCTATTCTTCTGGCTTGCGGACCTGAACTGCTGCTTGTACTGGTTTCACCCGGCATCATGGTGGGTGTCCCGGCGGCTTCACATGCTCGCCGAAGATGCATGCGACGCCGAGGTATTGGACAGCGGTCAGGAGCCGGCCAGATATGCGCGCTGGCTGCTGGAACTCGCGGCTGACGTAAGCACGGCGGGATCGCGCGTACGATTGTGGGGAGCCACGGCAACCGGCGGAATATCACGACGGATTCAGCGCATCGTAAGCGGCCGGGCACGGGCGCCTATGCAAGGCGGAGTCCGCATCACCATGGCCCGTGTTTGCACCGCCGCATTGTTGGTTTCGGGTGCGGCCTGCCGAATCGAAACCGTCGAGAAAGCTCTTCCGGGCCAGCCCAGCATGAACGACTTGCTTCACCGGCATGCGAGCGTTAACCAGGAGAATACCCGCAAGTGGCGAGGACAGGAAGCAGCCATACGGAGTATGTCCCCCGAGCAGGCCGCCAAGTTGGTTGCGGAATTGAAACAGCACCCCGACAACGTCGATCAGTTTCGAACGGCTATCCGGTATTACCAGGTGCGGTCAGACGTCGCTGGGCTGACGAAGCTCACGTTGTGGTACATCGAGCATCATCCGAATGGGACAGTCTCTCCATGGGTGTTGCATCCTGCCTGGGATCGTGCGGCATGGGAGCGTGGAGCCGCGCTTTGGAGACGGAATCTGGCGAGGCCGGACGCAACGCAAGAAACATGGAAGCGCGCCGCCTTCTACATTCAAGGCGGCTCCAAGGAGGAAGCCGAAGGGATCCTGCTTAGAGGGCAAGCCAAGTTCCCGACAGAGAACTGGGCAACGCCGCTGGGCCAATTGTATGCGTTGACTCTGATCGGTGCTGTCGGTCCAATCGCGGATGGCAACACCGTCCGCGAGACTGATCCCAAACAGGCGAACACGCCTTTTGCACAACGGGTACTGCGGGATCTCCACACTTCTAGAGACCCAGCGCTGCTCGTGCAAACAGCCCATTGGGTCGTGTCATGGTCGAGGCGCCACTACCCGAGCTCGATTCCGCCTCATGCGGCATCTCTGATCACACGCGCCGAGCAGGTCGCGCCAGCAGATCGACGTGTTCGTACGATCAAGGTTTTTTTCGATGAGGCGCAAGAACGATATCGCGTTCGCGGAATTCCTGCGGATCGGATGACGGACACAGATCGACTTGCCGCTCTCACGCTCAAGCTATCCAGTTACGGCTTGGGCAGTAGCACTCTCGAGATCGATGGGCAGCAGCTACTCAGTCTGGCTTCCCGTGATCGTGACCACCCGAAGTACGGCGATGCGTTATTTGCGGCCAACTCGGCGCTCGCCCATGCTGCGCTCAAGCGCGGTGACCGGAAGCTCGCCGTCCGTTACCTGCTCGCCTCGGCGGCGGGACCTGTGACGGATCGCATGCGATATGGTCCCATCTTTATGACTACGGCTCGTCAGCTCGTCGACTCAGGTGAGCGCGCGGCCGTCGCTACTTTCTTAGAGCGTTGTTCCAAGTTCAACGATCGTGGCGCCGAGCAAGCCCGGTGGGCCGCGGAACTGCGTCGGGGCCTGAACCCTGATCTGCTTCCGTATTCGAGCTACTAGATCAGAACCGCAAAATGGGCTTGATTGCTACGCAGGACAAAGTTCGAGCCGCCACGCCCGTACGAGTACCGGACCTGCGGCTCGATGTAGATGCGGCCGGAGGTTGACCGGCGGCACCGAGCTTGGTTTCCATCCAGAAAGTTGTATCGGAAGAGCACTGGAAGTTCCAACGTGCGGAACTTCGAACGGAAGTACGTAGACGCGATGGTTAGGTCCGTGCCATATGTAGAGTAACCCTGCGCCTCGCCCTGGCGATGGATAACACGCCGCTTTCGATCGATATCGAAGGGGTGAAGCGAAAGTCTACGCTCGGACCAAGTACGAACGGCATGTACCTAGTGCCCTCGGCCAACGGGGTCTGAGCGGGGATTCCCCGACAACGCCAACAGAGAAGCGCTGCTGTGCGATAGCCGCCGCAGGAATTGCCAACGCCAGTATTAGTAGTTCACAAAGCTTCATATAACGGCTTATGCACGCCTTTTCCATGCTGTTAACACCAGGTATTCTTCACTTTTCAGCTCGGGAAAACGTGGCAATTTGCCCCCGCTGTGAATCGTAGACACAGAAAGAGTTGGCTGAAGCGCGACTCACGCGATCGCAACCAGTGACCCGATCGGGAGTCTTTCGCCTGCTAGAATCGACGAAATGCGTTCCTGGTGGATAACGGCAGCTCCAGTGTGTTGTGCAGCCATGTGTGCTCCCCAGGACGAGGGCATGGACAAAGCTCCAGTGGACGCGGCCGTGCGGATATTCGGAGTAGCCGGGCGCGATGTGATTGTTGTGATTCTGGACCGTGGAATCGATTGGAAGAACCATGACTTCCGGAATATCGATCAGCCAGCCGAGCCGCGTTTCCTTCACCAAGCAGCAAGGCCAGTACGGCTCGTCCAGCACACCGCAGGTGCTGTGTCACGCCGAGGAATCATGATCGACTTCACCGGAGCGGCGGGGCGCTACGTCATTACGTTGACGACGACGGCAGCCCGGGGCGGGAAGTTCAACGCGGTTCTCAATACGGTCGCGGGCATGGGACAATTCCTAAATCCTGTGGTTCCCGGTTATACGATCTGGGACGGCGCCACCGCCTGCAACAACATCACTCCCAACGACTACGCTTTGCGTGAGAAGTGGGCGGACGCAGCCGGTGTGGTGCGAACGATTCGCGCCGACCGTATCGGTGATTTGTGGGAACACAGCGGAATTGGACCAACCCATGACGGACGAATCGGGATTGACGTCAACGCTCCGGGTAATTCGGTGTTTGCAACGCTAGCTCCGAAGTCAACATACGGAACCAGCAGAGGGAACCAGCCGCAGGATGGAGCAGGGTTCTATACCCTGCAGAATGCGGTCAGCGGAGCAAGCCCTCAGGTCACCGGCATCATAGGGTTGATGCTGGAACTCAATCCTACGTTCGACGCCAAGCAAGGGAAAGCGCCGCCTGGATTGTTCAGCGGCGTTCCATCGCGGTCTGCGCGGCCTGGCGATACAGTGCTGCTGTTCGGAACCGGGTGCGGACCAACAGTTCCGGCTCGCCCTTCGGATCGGCTGGTGGAGGCGGCAGCTTCGGTTTCGGGCAATTTGAAGCGGACGATCGGCGGCAAGGATGCGCGCGCGAGCTTCGTCGGATTGTCGGCATCCGGTCTTTGTCAGGTGAACGCGGAAGTACCCGATCTGCCGCCGGGCGACGCCGAGGTGATTCTGCAGATCGATGAGTTCGTGAGCGCCGACGGCGCCGTCATTACCGTCCAGTAAATGCTGCGGACTGTCTTTGCAACTCGGTACGTTACGCCCCTGCGAGAGGGCGGATCGCTTCCGGCAATCGTGGAGGCTGACGACCTCGGGCTGTACGTCCTGAAATTTCGGGGGGCCGGGCAAGGGCCGTTGGCACTGGTGGCCGAGCTGGTCGCCGGCGAAGTCGGACGGGTGCTCGGCTTGCAAGTACCAGAGATCGTGTTTGTCGAAGTGGATGCGGAGCTTGGGAGAAATGAACCGGATCAGGAGATTCGTGACCTTCTGCAAGCCAGTGTCGGTTTGAATCTCGCGTTGGACTACCTTCCTGGTTCAGTGATGTTCGATCCCGCGGCCGGAGATCGGGCGACGTCCGAGGTAGCGTCCGCAGCGGTGTGGTTCGATGCCTTCGTTACGAATATCGACCGGACGGCGCGCAATCCGAATCTGTTGTACTGGCATAAGACGCTGCATTTCATCGATCATGGCGCGGCTTTGTATTTTCACCACAACTGGCCAACAGCCGACCCGCGCGCACGGTTTGCTCCTATTCGCGAACACGTGCTGCTGCCGTGGGCAGCCGCGATTGGCGAGGCGGACCTGCGGTTGCGGCCGATGTTGACGCCTGATGTCTTTGCCACAATCATGAGCAACGTGCCAGACGCGTGGCTGACTGCATCGCGTGAGGACTACATCCGATACTTCATCGAGCGGCTGGAAAGCTCGGCCTTTGTCGAGGAGGCGATGCGTGCCCACGCGGACCTCGTTTGACTACGCCGTGCTGCGAGTGGCGCCTCGTGTAGAGCGCGAGGAGTTCGTCAACGCCGGTGTGATTCTGTTTTGCCTCCAGCGTCGATTTCTCGGGGCGCGGGTGCACGTGGATGAATCCAAACTTCGCGCGCTGTCGTCGGAAGTAGATGTGGAATTAGTTCGCGGGCGCTTGGAAGCCGTGGTGAAGATCTGTGATGGGGCAGCAGACGGAGGGCCCGTGGCACGGCTCTCGCAGCGCCAGCGATTCCATTGGCTGGTGGCGCCGCGAAGCACCATCGTGCAGGTTTCCCCCGTGCACACGGGGATCTGCGCTGAGCCCAAGGCTTGTCTGGACAATCTCTTCCGCCAACTGGTGTTGTCCTAGATGCGGTCTCTTGCACTCGCAATCTTCGCGCTCATCTCCGGCACGCTGCTGCCGGCCCAATCCGCTGTCGAGTACACGTACCAAGTGGTTCGGGTATACCCGCATGACTCTTCTGCGTTCACACAAGGTCTGGAGTACCGTGGCGGGTTCTTATACGAGGGCACCGGGCTGAATGGGCGATCATCGCTGCGCAAGGTACGGCTGGAGACCGGTGAAGTGGTCAAGCGCGTGGATCTCTCGCCGGAGTTCTTCGGCGAGGGAATCACGCTGCTCAAGGACGAGATCGTGCAAGTGACCTGGCAATCGCAGCTTGGCTTTGTTTATCGGACAAGTGACTTCCAGCTCTTACGCAAGTTCAAGTATTCGGGCGAGGGGTGGGGGTTGGCGACTAATGGCCGTGACGTGTTTCTGAGCGACGGCACGTCGGAGATACGCGTCCTCGACGGCGCCACATTCGCGGAGAAACGGCGCATACAGGTCCGCGATGGCAACACGCCGATTGACCAGCTAAACGAACTCGAGTTTGTCAACGGCGAGATTTTTGCAAATGTGTGGCAGACAGACCGCGTTGTGCGCATCTCGCCGGCCACTGGTAAGGTAACCGGTTGGATTGATCTGCGCGGGTTGCGTGGTCCGGCGGCACGAGACGATCTCGGGGCTGTGCTCAATGGCATCGCGTACGACTCGGTCGGCAAGCGGCTGTTTGTCACGGGCAAGCTCTGGCCGCGACTGTTTGAAATACGCCTGGTTCCGAAGAAGCTGCCTTAGACGCCGACCTGGAAGTCGACGACCACGGCGCCATTCACGGCGCGGATCTCAGCCTTTTTCACCAGCTTCAGCAGCGGCCGCATCTCCACCGTGGAAGCGGTGGTCGCAGGCGCATTTGAAGCGGGCTGTTGAGCCTGACGGAGCGCGTCCGCGAGAAGCTCATTCAGCACTTGATCTTTAAGCGGAATCTGACCGCTGATGGAGAGTCCTTCGAAATCGCGAAAGTTATTGTCGATGTGCTTTTGAAGCCAGGAATTCATGATTGCTCCACCTTTAGATCAAAGCCGATGAGGACAACGCCGGGCGCTGTTCGCGCCGAAAGGTCGCGCAGATGCGGCAGCAGATTGCGGGCTGCACCCGGTGGAACCATCGCCGCCAGGTCCACTCGAATCTGTCGCCCGTCAATGACGACACCGCGCGGGAAGAACTCGGACGCGAAGACTTGAGCGATCCACATGAGACCGACGTACTCGCTGGACGCCACCGTAAACACGAGCGTAGGTCCTTCTGGCGTCAACATCCGCGGCCCGACAATCATCTGCGGTCGAAACCACTTGGTGAACGGTCCTACGGCGATCTGCACCCCGAATTCGAT
>DASQDN010000085.1:0-12554 GCA_035634155.1 Bryobacteraceae bacterium
TGCGATTGAGCTTGCGCAATGCGATGCCTTTCCACAAGTAAGCTTCGTGGAGCTTGGGGTTGAGCTGAATGGCTTTATCAAGATCCTTCAGCGCGATATCCGCGCCGCCCCCGAACGCCGCCGGGAGATAGTAGTTGCCGACGCCGCGGCTCACATAGGCGATGGCTGACTTGGCGTCGAGTTCGATCGCTTTGTTGATGGAATCGAGAGCGCATCGCCCGTACTTCAGGCCAGCGAGCACGTTGGCCGGAATCACCTGGCCGCAAAGCGTTCCCAGGATGCGGTGATGCTCGGCTACCGAGGGTTTCAAAGCGACAGCTTTCTCGGCGGCCTGAATGCCGGCTTCCGCGGCGGTGCGGCCTCCGTTCTTGTCTCGCAGCTCGGTTGCGACTTCAGCCAGATAGGATTGCGCGACCGCCATGTTGTATTGCGCGGTAGCGTCGCCGGGCTGCTTGAATGCGGCGGCTCGGTAGCTGGCGGCAATGCGCTCCAGGACCGCACGATCCTGACGATCGCGCGCCTGCTCCAGGTCGCGGGGGGCGGCGGATGCGCCCGTTGCCAGTAACGCCACAAGAGCTAGGATTCGCATCTACCTACCGATTTTACAGACTCGCTACACGCCGCTGAATCAGCACGAAGTAGAGTCCGAGTATGGAAAGCGCCACGCCGTTGATGGCCAGCACGATGCCGACGGAGCTTTCGACTACAAGGTGGCCCGAGATCAGGCTGCCAATCGGCATACCGCCGCGAAACGCTACGTTGTATACGCTCATGACGCGGCCCCGCATCTCGTCCGGCGCGATCAACTGCACCAGCGAACTGATCATCGCAAAGACACCCACCAGGGCCGCGCTGGCCGCGAAAAGCAGCACGCAGCTCAGAGGGAGCGACCGCGAGAAGCCGAATGCCGTCATCAGCGCTCCGAGCAGGATCAGCGTGAGCAGCGCCACCTGTCCCTTGTTGTGGATATGGCCGTAAGCCGCGACAGCAAGCGCCCCCACCACGGCTCCTGCACCGGAGATGCAAAGCAGCAGGGTGAAAACTTCGGCCCCCATATGGAACACATCCTTTACTACCACCGGCAGAAAGACCATGATCGGAATTCCCAGCATCGTC
This sequence comes from Bryobacteraceae bacterium, assembly GCA_035634155.1. Lineage (GTDB taxonomy): Bacteria > Acidobacteriota > Terriglobia > Bryobacterales > Bryobacteraceae > DASQDN01. The sequence goes on from DASQDN010000085.1 coordinate 1,117, forward strand.
ATCAGGAAGGCGATAACGATCAGCGGCGACATACCGGCTTGCCCTTTGATGAAGTCGAGCCCTTCCTTGATACTGGTAAGAACGCTGGCTCCGGTCTTGGCGGCGAGCGGGCGCGCCGGCAGCAATAACAGCGAGATGATGACCGCCAGATAAGAGATACCGTTCAGGCTAAAACACCACGCGGCGCCCAGATTCGTCAGGGCCAGCCCGCCGAGCGCGGGTCCGATGACTCGCGCGAGGTTGAACTGAATGGAGTTGAGGGCGATGGCGTTCGCAAGGTCTTTAGACGAGACCAGGGTGGGGATCAACGCCTGGTAGGCCGGCCCGCCGAACGCCTGCGCCAGGCCGACGACGAACGAAGCGGTCAGGATCGGCCATACCTCGCGATAGCGCGAGGCGAACAGCGCGGCGAGCACGAAGGCCGCCATCATCTGCACCAGTTGTGACCCCACCAGGAGCTTACGCCGGTCGGCTCGATCCGCCACCACTCCGCCGATCAGCGAGAAAAGAAAGATCGGGATCTGCCCCAGAAACGAGTCGAGTCCAAGGAGAAATGGCGAGCCCGTGATGTCCAGGACTAGCCAGTTCTGAGCTACGGTCTGCATCCAGGTGCCGACGCTGGAAGTACAGGCGCCGAACCAGAGCAGCCGGAAATTTCGATATTCGAATGCCTTGAAGACGCGCTTGAGCACCGTTCGCCTTCGGCTATGGAAGGGGCTTTGGGCGGCGGATCAGGTGCAAGTAGTTGCCGTCGAGGTCGGTGAAAAACGCTAGCCGGTTGCCCTGATTTTCGAAAGGCTCTCCGATGAAGTTGACGTTCTTGGCGCGTAGCACGGACAGCGCCTCATCGAAGTCATCCACATCCACGGCCATGTGGCGAATCCCGGGGTCCTTCAGGTTCTGCGGACCACGCTCGCCCACAGACGGAATGATCTCCAGCATGGATCCGTCTTTGGCTCGTACGAAGTAGTTCCCGTCGTATTCGAAATTGATCACGAATTCGAGGTGATCAACGTACCATTGTGCCAGCGCGCGCGGGTTGGGAGACGCAAGCGCGGTATGCTCCAGACCTTTAAACATTCAACGGGATTGTAGCAGACCCGCTCAGTACACCTGGAAGCTGAAGGTTTCGTCCGAGCCGTCGGGGGATAGCGAATATTCGCCGTTCTCCAGGGCCTCATCCACTTCGACGCGGTACAGGCGCTCATCGAGCTTGGTCACCTGGAGATGGAGCGGCCGCTGCACGTTCTTTACGTTCTTGGCGTTGACGACAACTTCGCGCTGGCCGTTCTTCACTTGCAGGCGATAGGCCTGGATCTTATCCACGACAAGCTTGTCGGTCTTGATGATGAAGATGGGCTCGCTCAAGGGCGTTTTGACGGGCGAGCTGGCGCCGGGGATCGTGGCGATGACTACATCCTTCCGCTCCTCGCTCCTGGCTTTGCCGACCTCGGTTTCGACGAGGTTGTCGGCATGCATCAGGTATGGCACGTCGACCTTGGGCGGGCGCGGTCCGATGTACTTTTCGGCGGCAACAAGGACGGTGGCGGAGACGAGGGCGAGCGCAATTCGTGCCAGGGACATTCCTCCCGTGAGACGAGGCCGGAACGCCTGCGGTTACTGTTTGTTGACTCCGGTCCGGGATTCCACCTCAGAAAGAACGTGCTCCAGCTCTTCCTCGTCAACCGGCTTACGCATCACGAACCCGACGTCGTCGCGCAGCGCCACTGTGGAATCGCGATCATAGTCGTCGGTGACCAGGACGAAGGCCCCGACGCGGCGCCGCACGCGGCGGAAGAACTCGTGCCAACTGAGTCCCGGCAGTCGATTCGTGCAGAAGATCACGTCAAACGACATGCGCTGAGCCATGTCGGCGGCTTCTTCGGGCTGATCCACTGGAATTGCGCGATGCCCGCGCACGGCCATCATGGCAAGAAGCTTACGCTGAATCATCACGTCCTGGTCAATCAGGATCATGGTCAAGACGCGCGAAGGCCGGCTGGTGGGCTCCTGCGCCAGTTCCGGCGGCGCGGGCGCATGGTGGACGGGAAGTTCGAATTCGTAGCGGAACGTGTTGTGCTGGGTTTGAAACAGCCGGATGTCGCCGCCGTGGCTTTGCACGATCGCCTGGCAAACACGCAATCCGAAGGAACCGGCGGCCGTAGGCTCTTCCTGCAAATCCTCGAGTGTCGCCGGCCCGGCGAAGTCGATGGAAACCTGAATGCGTGTGCCGAGCACTCGGCTGCTAAGGCGGACGCTCTTTCCGGGGTGATTTTCGACGGCGTGCTCGACGTGGATTAAGAGGCTGAGAACCACTTGCTCCAGCTCACTCTCATCGGCGAAAACTTCAACAGGCGATACCGGAAGCGCGTTTTCCAGGCCAATGCCTTTGCGGCGCCACTCGGATTCTCGCGCTTCCATTACTGTGCTGACCAGCTCGTGCAAGTTGACCGGGCGCGCTTCCGATCGCTCCATGCGGGCGAAGGAAAGCAGGTGATTGACGATCTGCAGCCCGCGGTCCGCTTCGGCCGCGATCAGAAAATCGGACGGCTCGCCCCGCTTGGAGCGAAGCTCGGCCGTGGCGTCCCGAATCGCCGTCAGCGGTGCACGTAGGTCATGCGCTACGCCAGAGATGAGCTGCCCGGCGGCGGCCATCTTTTCGGTACGCAAAAGCTGCTCGCGGATCGACTGCTGTTCCTGAAGCTTGAGCGACGCGGCTACTTGGTTGGCGACGTGCTGCAACGCGGTCTGCTGACTTCGGTTCGGCTGGGGGCGCACTTGAAAGTTCACAGCAATCACGCCGAGGATTTCGCCTTGCGCGAACATTGGCACAAATACGGAGGCAGCGGGCAGATCGGGCTCCGGAGCGGCTTCGGCGAGAGGGCTCTTGCTGAAGTCCGGGACGTTCAACAAAGTGCGATTGCGGAAGCACAGCGAGATAGCCGAGGCGTACGAGCCCTTGGGCTGCTCCAGAGAGATCGACAGTTCAGGAGCGATGTCATTAGGGATGCGGTCCAGGGTGTTGCCGGTCTTGTTCAGCAGAAACAGATCGACATCGGACGCATTCAGGATCGGGGGGAGTGCGGCCTGCACTTTGCGCGAAATTTCGCCAATGCTGTTCGAGGAGAGCACCTTCTCCGACAGCGACATCATGTTGTGGATCGCGCGGCGCTGGGCCGCCATGCGGCGCTCGCGCGTCCACCAGATCGCGGTGGAAATAAGCAGTGTGATGACGAGGTACAGAACCGTACCCGGAGGAATCACCCAACCGTGCTGAAGTACGGTGACTTGTCCAGGATCGTCGACAAGGATCTGAAATCCGCGGTTGTACGGCGCGACCGGGCAGTATTGCGCGGAGATCCCGGTGATGCGAACCTTGTCTCCTTCATTGAAGCGCCGGAGTCCTTCTCCTTCCCACCGCGCAAACCGGGGATAGAAGAGAGTAACCGGAGAATTCGAGCCTCCTGCCAGCACAACGACGTCTCCGCCCGAGTTCTGGCCGACGGCAAGAATGGGAGCATCCAATGTGACGTGCCGGCCGACGTTTTCAAAACGGGTTAGATCCTGGACTGTCATCGGCGTCGGATCGGGTGGTCGAGTTCCGCCGGTGCGCACAATGTTTCGTACGGTTAGAACCGGGAGTCCGCTACGCTGCGCCACCGTTCCAGTGGCTTCCACCTGATCGCCGGGCGCAAATTCGCTGAGAGCACCGCGTTCCCGCTCCAGCAACAGACCCGAGCCGCGATCGTCCTGAATCGGCAAATGCGCATACTCGCCGAAGTTAATGGAGGCGGTAGTGACAACGCCCTTGACCACAACTTGTTCGCCGAGATGGCCGGCCAGGTATGAAGGCCCGTGGCGGCGGTGAATGCTCGCTATGGAGACGGGTTGCGGAGAGGATGAGGACGCGGGTTCGCGCGCGTCCTGAGGGAAGGCGGCGGCGGCGAGCAGTGTGACTAGCGCGAAGCGGGTAGTTCCTGCAGCCATGGCTCAAGCCTTGAATTGAAGAAGTCGCCGATCGCGAGGTCGACGCTCGGGAGTTCGCGCAGCGATGTAGTGAGGCCCACCACACGAGCGCCGGATGCTCGCGCGGCCTGGATTCCCGTGAGGGAATCTTCAAAGATGACGCAATCTTCCGGAGCATGGCCAAGCAGTTCGGCGGCTTTGAGGAAGACATCCGGGTGCGGCTTGGGACGCGCCACCTGGCTGCCATCCACCACTGCTTGGAAATACGGCGCTAAGCCTGCGTTTTCTAATACAAATCGGACGTTCGCGGGTTCGGCATTTGTCGCCACAGCCATCGGCTCATTCTTATGGCGGGTAAGAAATTCGCGAATTCCGGGCACCAGTTTTTCACGGAGCACTGGGCGAATCATATCGCGATAGAGAGCTTCCTTTGCAGCTCCGTGCGCGAACACGTCATCCTCGGTGAGCGGTCGGGTCCCGAATAGGTCCCTTACCAATTCACTATTGTGTTTGCCGAGCATTCGTGCAGTTAGATTATCGGCAGAAATCCCGAGATTGCGTAGGTATACAACCCACGCTTCCGTGTGAGTGGCCGTGGAATCCACGATCACACCGTCCATATCGAAGATGATTGCGGGCACTCCATTCATAGTACAGTTGTGGCTCTATGGACTTGGCGGTTTTTCCGTGGCGCTTTAAGTTCGAGGCGCGGGATGCCGTTCAGTTTCCTCCTGGAAAGGCTGCGAACGTGCTCCGCGGCGGGTTCGGCACGGTGTTTCGCCAAGTCGCGAGCGATTCTTACGCCCGAATCTTTGAGCCGACCGCGGCCCGGGGCGAAGGACCCAGCGGTTTGGCCAATCAGCCCCGGCCATTTGTGATCCGCGCGGCGCATTTGGATGGGCTGCGCGTAGAGCCCGGCGGGCGCTTTCATTTCGATGTGCATGTTTTCCTTCGCCACGACCCGGCGCTCTCCGCGTTCGTCTCCGCGTTTGACGAACTCGGACGTGTGGGCTTGGGTGCGATGCGCGGAAAAGCCGTACTGGAGTCGGTGTGGCAATTGGCGATGAATCGTGAGCCAGAGATTGAGTTATCGCCGGGCGCCGCGCCCGCGCCCCTGCGACTGCCGCTCGAGTGCGCGGGGCCGGCCGTCAGCCGGTTACGGATCTGCTTTCTATCGCCGACCGAATTGAAGGCGGCAGAAGCAGTCGCGGACGCGCCGGAGTTTGCCATCGTGTTCGCGCGGGCACGGGATCGTGTTGCTAGCTTATCTACGCTTTATGGGGTTGGGCCGCTCGATTTCGACTTCCGCGCCTTGGGTCTGCGAGCCGGGAAGGTTCGGATGACTCGGTGCGATATCCAGCGCATGCAAGCCAAGCGTCGCAGCAGCCGCACCGGGCAGACTCATTCGATTGGCGGCTTCGTAGGCGAGGCGGATTATGACGGCGAACTAGCCGAGTTCCTTCCCGTCTTGAACGCCGCGGAATGGACCGGCATCGGGCGACAGACGGTGTGGGGCAAGGGCGAGATTCGCTGTGTGACCTTAGACTAGAGCGTCTTCTCGAGCCACTGAAGCATGGCGGCCTGACCGGCGCCGTTGCCGTGCGCAGCTTCGATATTCACGTAACGAACTCCCCGAGCGGCGCACAGGCGGGAAAGCGATCCATCGTCGTCGGGCGGGGCCTTTTCCTGCAGCACCACATTAAACGAGCCGGTAGATAGCTTGTCAAAGTCTGCGCGCGCGGTGCACAGCATGAACTCGTCCGGATGCGCAGGGTCCTTCAGCGCAACCGAGTCGCTGATCGGAACCTCGTCATTGACCGAATAGGCTGGACCGTTGTTGTGCAGCGCTACCACGAGGCCGCCGCTTCCGGCGGGAAGAATTCGGGCGAGAAACCTATTGCGATCTTTGTCTAGTTGTTGGAGCGCACGCTCCACACGAGCGTTGTCCCAGGTCGGATTCAACCTTCGCAGGTTCATCTCGGCGCCCGCTCGCGAGAACATCCGGTTGGGATCGAGGTCGCCGCCGGTCAAGGAGATGTTTCGCCGATCATTCTCAATGAGGAAGGCACGTCCGTTAACCGAACGAATATGCAAGCGGAGGACGTCCTGCGCAGTGCGTTCATCGCCATGAATCCAGATGTAGCGCCGGCGATCCTGTCCATTGCGGATTTCGCGGAACGAAGCGCTCGCAATGCGGACGCGGCGGCGGAACCAGTTGCCTGGCCAAAGCCACTCGAACCCGGCGACCAGCAGAAACTCCCGGCGACGCATGGTTCTATTATCGGGGCCGGGTGGCATAATGTAGGCGGAAGGAATCTCCCCATGATTGCGGAAATCGAGCATTCGCTCGAGCAGGAACTGAATCCCTGGCTTGCGGCCGAGGCGAGGTTTAATGAAGCGGCTGAGCGTCTGGACCTGGATGAAGGGTTGCGCAAGGTGCTGCAAACGCCCGCGCGCGAACTCACGGTCGCGATTCCGATCCAACTCGATGACGGGCGGCTCGAAGTGTTCACCGGCTATCGCGTGCAGCACTCGATTGCGCGCGGCCCGGCTAAAGGCGGCATCCGCTTCGCGCCTGACGTGACGCTCGACGAGGTTCGTGCGCTGGCGTCATGGATGACGTGGAAGTGCGCGGTGGTGAATATCCCCTTGGGCGGCGCCAAGGGCGGGGTGATCTGTGATCCTAAGATTCTGTCGCAGATCGAATTGGAGCGAATCACCCGGCGATATACTGCGGAGATCTTCGACTTCATCGGCCCGGACAAGGATGTCCCCGCGCCTGACGTCAACACGAACGAGCAAACGATGGCATGGATCATGGATACGTTTTCCATGCACAGCCGCCATACTGTAACCGCGGTGGTGACCGGAAAGCCGCTGAATCTCGGGGGATCGAAAGGACGCACCGAGGCGACGGGCAGGGGCTGCATGCTCGTCACCCTGGAAGCGCTGAAGCGATTGGGAAAGGCGCCGTCGGATACATGCGTGGTGATCCAGGGGTTCGGAAACGTCGGAGGAATGGCGGCCCGGCTGATGTCTCGCATGGGCTTCAAGATCGTGTCGATCGTGGAGTGGGACGGAGCCGTGTACAACCCGAACGGCCTCGATATCGAGAAGCTGTTTGTGCACCGTCAGGAAACCGGATCCATCGTCGACTTTCCCGAAGGGGAGAACATGGATCGCGAGGAAGCGCTGTTCCTGGATTGCGACGTGCTGCTCCCGGCCGCTAAAGAGAACGTCATTACATCGCGGAACGCTGATAGGATCCGCGCCAAGATCCTCTGCGAAGGCGCCAACGGTCCCACTACCGCTGCTGCCGACGCGATCCTTGCCGACAAGAAGATCTTCGTCATTCCCGATATTCTCGCCAACGCGGGCGGCGTGACGGTCTCGTACTTTGAGTGGGTCCAGGACCGGCAAGGCTTCTTCTGGAATGAGGAGATGGTGAACGCGCGGCTCGAAGAAATCATGGTGAACAGCTTCTCGGACGTGGTGTCGTATGCCGAGAAGCACAATGTCCACAACCGCACAGCCGCTTATATGGTGGCGCTCGATCGTGTAGCGTTCGCCATCCGATTGCGCGGCATCTACGCCTGATGATGGAGAACGAGCCGTCGACGCCGCTGATGCGGCAATACCACGCGCTCAAGCAGCAGGTCCCGCATGCGCTGCTGATGTTCCGTCTGGGCGACTTTTACGAGCTTTTCTACGAGGATGCCGTCACCGCGGCGCGCGAGCTTGAGATCACGCTCACCTCCAGAGGCAAGGACAAAGGGCAGGGCGTTCCCATGTGCGGCGTCCCGCATCATTCTTCGGAAGGCTACATTGCGCGGCTGATTCAGAAAGGCTATCGGGTTGCCGTATGCGAGCAGATGGAAGACCCGCGCTTTACCAAGAAACTGGTGAAGCGAGAGATCGCTCGCATCATCACACCCGGCACCGCCACCGAAGCGCATCTGCTCAGGTCGCACGAGAACAACTATCTCGCCGCTGTGAATGTGCGCAACGGGCGCGCCGGGATTGCGTACGTCGACATTTCTACGGGTGAATTCCGCGTAACGGAGGTCGACTCGGAGGAAGTGACTCCGTCACTGGAGACATTGAACGTGCGCGAGGTGTAGCATGCGGAGAACTCGGCCGTGGACACCGAGTGCCTGCGTACTCGATTGGAAAGCTGGATCTTCGATCAGGACTATTCCGATCGTTCTCTGCGCGAGCACTTCAAGCTGCTGAGTCTGGATGGATGCGGTCTTGCCGGCAAGCCTCTGGCCGTAGGCGCGGCCGGCGCAATTCTCCACTACGTGCGAGACACGCAAAAGAGCGCGCTCGATCATCTGGACCGGCCCTCCTATTACGACCGTTCGGGAGCGATGGTGCTGGACGCGGTGTCGGTACGCAACCTGGAGTTGGTGGACCCGCTGTTTGCCGGGGAGAGCAGGGAATCGACACTGGTCAGCGTGCTGGACCAGACGTGTACCGGGATGGGCGGGCGTCTGCTGCGCTCGCGTTTGCTCCGGCCTTGTACGGAGTTGGCCGAGATTGAAGCACGCTTGACGGCGGTGGCGCAACTGGCGCGGGAAACCATCGAGCGGGCGGAGTTGCGTAAGACACTCGGGTCCATTCTGGACCTGGAGCGCCTGCTGGCGAAGCTGACGATAGGCACGGCAGGTCCGCGCGATCTGCTGGCGTTGGGCAGATCGCTCGCCGTGATTCCGACGCTGCGGTTTGCGCAGGGCGCATCCGAAAGGCTGGCCGACATCGCCGCGCGCTTAGATCCCGTGGAAGAAGTTCACGGGCGCATTCTGCGCGCGATCTCGGATGAGCCCCCAGTCAATCTGGCCGACGGCGGCACGGTTCGCGATGGTTTTCACGCCGAGTTGGATGAACTGCGTGACATCAGCCGCAACAGCCGGCAGTACATCGCGCAGATTGAAACCAGGGAGCGCACGCGCACGGGAATTGCATCGTTGAAGGTGCGATTCAACAACGTGTTCGGCTACTATATCGAGATCTCCAAGGCGAACCTGCAGCACGCGCCGGCCGACTACGAGCGGAAGCAGACTTTGGTCAATGCCGAGCGATTCACAACCCCGGAACTGAAAGAACTCGAAGCAAAGGTGCTGTCGGCGGAAGAGAAGATTCTCGACCTGGAACGGCAAATCTTCACCGAACTGCGAACCTTCGCGGCGCAGCATGCCATTCGAATCCGGGCGACGGCAGGCGCGGTGGCGGAACTCGACCTGACGGCGGCGCTCGCGCAACTCGCGATCGAGAACCGTTACGTCCGGCCCAAGTTTTCCGAAGGCGGCGAGATGCGCGTCGCGGGCGGCCGGCATCCGGTGATCGAGCGGCTGACAGAAAAGCAGGCGGCCCGCTTCATCCCGAATGACCTTTACCTGGATGAGGACCGCTTCCTGGCGGTGATTACCGGCCCCAACATGGGCGGCAAATCGACGTATCTGCGACAGGCGGCGCTGATGAGCATCCTCGCCCAGATGGGGTCGTTTGTGCCGGCCGATGACGCGGTGCTTCCCATCATCGACCGGGTCTTCACTCGCATTGGCGCGGCCGACAACCTGGCGCGCGGGCGCTCGACATTCATGGTCGAGATGACGGAAACGGCTGCCATCTTGAACACCGCCACCTCGCGCAGCTTGATTGTGCTGGATGAGATCGGAAGGGGCACATCGACGTACGACGGCCTGGCGCTCGCGTGGGCGGTGCTGGAGCACATTCATGAGAAGATACGCGCCAAGACGTTATTCGCCACGCATTATCACGAGCTAACCGAGCTTGAGTCGCAGTTCGACGGCATACGCAACCTGCATGTGTCGGTCAAGGAAGCTGGAGATCAGATTCTATTTCTACGCAAGGTGGAGCCCGGCTCCGCAAATCGCAGCTATGGAATCGAAGTGGCGCGATTAGCCGCGCTCCCGGTCAGCGTGATCGATCGCGCCCAGCAGATTCTCGCCCTGCACGAGCGCAGTGAACACGCCGTCACCGAGGAACTGGCGCCGCGCCCGTCGAGCGGCCCGATGCAGATCCAGTTATTCGAGCCCGTGAACTACCAGATCGCAGATCGTATACGCAGCGTGAACGTCGATGAGTTGCGGCCCATCGAGGCGCTGAAGCTAATCGCAGACTTGCAGCAGGAGTTGCGCCGCCAATGAGAGTTGCGGGAATCATGAGCGGCACATCGCTCGATGGAATGGATGTCGCGGTGGTGGATATCCGCGGCCGAGCCATGAACGTGATCGCGCACAGCACCACGCCCTATCCGGAGAAGGTGCGCGCGCGGATACTCGCCGTTTCCAATACTCAGACCCATACAGCCGAGATCTCGCGCGTCAACTTCCTGCTTCCCGAGTTGTACGCCAAGGCGGTCCGTCGATGCGGTGTGCCGTTGGACTCCATTGAGCTGGTCGGCTGCCACGGGCAGACGGTTTTCCATGAAGAGCGAAGCACACTCCAACTAGGAGACGGATCCGTTCTGGCCGAGCGTCTCGGCATTCCCGTGGTGTCCGACTTCCGTCCGCGCGACATGGCCGCCGGAGGCAAGGGCGCTCCGCTCGTGCCCTTTGTCGATTACCGCCTGTACGCTCACCGCAAGCTTGGACGGGTGGCGCTAAACATCGGCGGGATTGCCAACATCACTGCCATACCCGCCGGGGCGACGCCCGAAGACGTGGTGGCGTTCGACACCGGTCCGGGCAACATGGTGATCGATCAACTGGTTGCTATCCACACGGATGGCCGGCAGAACTTCGATGCCGGAGGCGCAATCGCGGCGGAGGGCCGGCTAAATCAGAAGCTGCTTGACCGACTTCTGCGCGCGCCCTACTTCCGCCGAAAGCCTCCTAAAACGGCGGGTCGGGAGCAGTACGGGCACGAGTTTGTGGCGGAGTTGATTGCCACCGGAGAATCGGTCCCGAACCTGATTGCCACAGCTACCGCGTTGACGGCCGCATCGATCGCGGCGGGCGTGCAGCGCTTTGTTTCGCATGCGACGGATGAGGTGATCGTGTCCGGCGGAGGCGCTCACAATCGCGTGATGATGGCATATCTGCAGGCATTTCTTCCCACTGCCAAGCTCCGGATATCCAGCGAGTTCGGCATCGACAGCGACGCCAAAGAGGCGATCGCGTTCGCGGTTCTCGCGTACGAAACGTGGAATCGACGGCCCTCCAATCTCCCCTCGGCGACCGGAGCGCGTCGGCCAGTGGTGCTCGGGAAGATCAGTTACTAGGCGTGATCGGGAACGGGTTATTGAGATATACCGGTCGGCGCCACGGCACTGATCGCCGATTTGGCGGGACATTGCGAGTCCCACTACCCCTATTTGGGGGTGACAAACACGCGCAAGAGAGTATAGTGAACTAGGTGTTTTTCTCAGTGATGACTACTTTTAGTCAAGTTACGCTTGGGAGGACGGGATGCCAACAGCTTCGATTGAACGCTATACTCATTGCTGC
>DASQDN010000086.1:0-8202 GCA_035634155.1 Bryobacteraceae bacterium
ACCATTACGCGATCCAGGTCGCGTTTATAGTCGAAGCCGGTCTGCTGGACGAAGGCTTTGTATTCGGCTTCTTCGCCGACCGTGGAGCCCATCAGCTTGTCGAGGATACCGGAGTCGCGAACTGCTGCAACATCCAGGAACAGCACGGCCGCATCGCGTTGAGGCATGTACGCTGCCATCCCGGCGCCGTCGAGCTTCGGGCTCGACATCCGGGTGGCGATCACCGTTCCGATAACGGCGATCGCGATTAAACCTGCGACAAGAATCCAACCACGATGACGGAGGGGCACGAAGGGTTAGACGGCCACCGCGAGTTCCCGCACCCGGCTTTGACGCCAGATCTCGACATAGGGGTCCATGTCGCGCATCATCTCGTTGAACATGGGGATGTCCAGAGACTGCGCGCCGTCGCTGATCGCCTTGGCCGGGTTGGGGTGCACTTCCACGATGATGCCGTCCGCGCCGATGGCAACCGCCGCGCGTGAAAGGGCGGGCACCAGGCTGCGCTTTCCGGTGGCGTGGCTCGGATCGAGGATCACCGGCAGGTGCGTTAGCTCGTTCAACACAGCTACGGCCGAGATGTCGCAGGTATTGCGAGTTGCAGTTTCAAAGGTACGGATGCCGCGCTCGCAAAGGATGACGTTCGGGTTGCCATGCGCCACAATGTATTCGGCCGACATCAGCAGTTCTTTCAAGGTGGAACTGAGGCCGCGCTTGAGCAGGATGGGCGTCTGCACTTTTCCAAGCGTCTTGAGAAGCGAGAAGTTTTGCATGTTGCGCGCGCCGATCTGGAGCACGTCGGCGTACTCGGCCACCAGTTCCACATCCTTGTCCGACATCACCTCGGTGACGATCGACAAGCCGGTGGCTTCCTTGGCTTTGCGAAGGAGCTTGAGGCCTTCCTCCTCCATGCCCTGGAAGTCGTACGGCGAGGTGCGGGGCTTAAAGGCGCCGCCGCGCAGCATGTGCGCTCCGGCCTTGGCAACAGCTTCGGCCGACTCCATGATCTGTTTCTCGCTTTCCACCGAGCAAGGCCCGGCAATCACGATGAAATCATCGCCGCCGATCTCACGACCGTTGACGGCCACACGCGTACGGCCGGGTCGGAACTCCTTGCTGACGAACTTGTATGGGGCGGAGATGCGCATCGCTCTTTCCACGCCCGACATGGCTTCAATCGATTCGAGGCAGGCGGTCACATCCCCGACTCCGACAATGCCGATCACAACACGCTCTTCCCCTTCAATCGAGTGGACCTTGTAGCCGAACTCGTGTGCACGGTCGCAAACGGCCTGTATCTCCTCGCGCTTGGCGTGCAGCTTCATCGATACGATCATGACAGTGACTCCGAAGTTAACGTTTACATGCCTGAAGCAGAAAACCCACCCGTTTCCGAGTGGGCCGCTTCGAATCCTGGTTCGTAATCGCTAACGCCACTCGTCCGATTTAGGCCGTTCGCCAAAACCGGGAAACAAACGAGGGGCAGTAATAGCAAAGCATGAACTCTGATTATATCCACTGCTTCGGAGCGACTGCAAGGGGCAAATCGCTCATTTTGCACGATAAATGTGCGCCACCTGTGCGTGGTGTAAGTTTGCAAATCCTACGCGCCTGCCGGCCCGATGACCGCCACCAGCGCATGGTGGTCAGAAAACTGGATCGGCACGATCCGAGCATTGGAAGCCGCGACGTTTCGTAGGAATATCCAGTCAAGTTGCATTCCTAGATGATCGAAAGTCGCTCGTCGATTTTGAAAAGGCGTATGGAACCCATTCTGTGCCATCAGTTCGCGCACTCGCGAGGCTTGCCACCCCGGCCAAGGTACGGGTACGACGTGTGACATCCACTGCATGTCGTTGGTGTTCAGATCCCCGGCAATCAGCGCCGGACCGCCGAAACTCCGGGTATCCTCGATCGCGGGCGCAAGCTCGCGCAAGCGGTCCCCAGGGTTGATTCGCGTGTCCAGATGTGCGCAGATGACGCGAACCTTTCCTGCCGGGGTTTCGACGGTACTCGCCAGCAGAATGCGGCGCCGCGATCGGAACACAAGTCGAATCTGAGGAATCGCGTGGATCTTGGTGTCGGATAACGGGAAGCGGCTTAAGATTGCGATGCCCGACTCAGTCTTGCCGCCATCGGGCGAGGCGAACGTAACCTGAAACCCGAGTTTGCCGGCGATCCGTTCTGCCACGCTGGGAACGCCGTCACCCGTTCGAATCACCTCCTGAAAGAGGTAAAGATCGGCCGGAGGCAGTTCGCGAACAATCGCATCCACATCCGTCACTTTCGCAAGATTTAACGTCACGGCTGTGAACTGCGGCCCACCCGTAGCCGCCGGCAGCACCGGAGCGATGGTGGATTCATGCGTCGAGTAAAACCACGCGCTGGGAATCAGGGTCAGCGCCAGGGTGAACAGCAACATCATGGTAAAGCGGCGCGACCCTTCCCGACGACCCACGACCTATTTCTTGCCGCTGTTCTGCGTCACTTTCAGAGCAAAGTAGTTGACCACTTTGGCTTCGTTCCGCGCGACCTCGTAGTAGGCGCTCTTCAATAACTGATCCTTGCGGTTCAACAGCGTTTCGCGAATCCGCTGCTGGACCTGCGGATCGGTCAGCTCACGCTGGCCGGCCGGCTCCTTGGACACCACCTTGAAGATTCGATACGAGCCCTGGCTGCCGATCGGCTCCGTGATCTGGCCGGGCGCCACCTGCATGATCCTGTTCATCACGTCGGCGCCTGCCTGCTGCAGCGCCGACTGCGGAATAAAGCCCAGATCGCCGCCGTTGGCCGCCGACTGTGGATCCTCAGAGAAGTTCTGCGCCACCAGCGCGAAATCGTCGCCCTGACGAAGGCGGGCATTAATCGCCATGATCTTGGTTTGAGCCTGCTCCGGGGTCTTGGCGTCGTCGTTCTTCAGGTTCCGCACGTTCGGATCGGGCGAAGCCGTCACCACCACCTGCGCCAGATGAATCCGCGGCTCAGCCAGGTTGAATGCTTCCTTGTTGGCCTTGTAGAACTCGCTGATGTCGTTGTCGCTGATCGCGATCTGGGAGGTGATCTCTTTATTGATCAGCTTCTGCACGCTCATATCCCGGCGGATCTGCGCGCGCAGGTCGACATCAGTCATGTTGCGCGCGTCCAGCAGCTTCTTGAACTCATCGGTGGTATAGCCGGACTTGAGTTCGTTGAATTTCGCCTGAACATCGGCGTCGGTTGCCATCAGGCTCAGCTTTTCGGCGCGCTGCAGCATGATCTCGTTGTCGATCAGCGTCCGGACGATCTCCAGCTTGTTGATCGTCATCTGATCATCAGCGGGGCGCGACTTGGCGTCGGGGAAGCTGAGCTGGAAGTGCTTTTCGACGTCTGCGTTCGTGATGGGGCGGCTATTGACGGTGGCCGCGACATCGGCGGGCACGGCCTTATTACATCCTGTAATCGCAAGCGCACACACGCAAGCAGCGGATAGGAACGCGGAAGTTCGCATGGACTCGACTTTCCTATGATAGCTGCAAGGCGGCCAGTAACTGGTCCATCCGCTCGACCACGAAGTCCGGCGGATCGTCAGCCAGCGACTCGGGCTGAAAGCCCCAAGTGACACCGCAGCACGAAATGCCGGCGTTGCGGGCCGTGCGGATGTCCACGGCGCTATCGCCAACCATCAAGGTGGATTCCTTTCTTGCGCCGGATTCTCGCAGCAGCGTTTCGACGCCTATGGGGTGCGGCTTCTTCTGTTCGAAGCTGTTCCCTCCATATACGCGGAAAAAGTGAGCGCCTATGCCCAAGCCGTCAATAATGGCCACGCTGATGCGTACCGGCTTATTTGTTAGGACGGCCAGCCGGCGCTTCCCGTTATCCAGCTTCTGGAGCCCCTCCCGCACGCCCGGATAAAGCACCGTGTAGTCGAGCATGTGCTCGCGATAGTAGGCGAGGAAGTATTCAAGCGCCTGCTCCACGTCCTGCTCGGATGCTTCCGGACCGAGTGCGCGTCGGATCAACACCGGCGCTCCGTTACCGACGTACGAGTAGATCAGCTCGAATTCCAGCGGCGGCAGCCCCATGTGGGCTCTTGTCGCGTTGACGGCATGCGCCAGATCGAGCTTGGAGTCGATGAGCGTGCCGTCCAGGTCGAAGATGACTAAGTCCATTCGAGGGTCAGAACTCCAATCGCAATGCGAGCTGGCCCTGCCGCGGCGAATTCTGCTGGCGGCTCACGCGTCCGAAGCTGGCATTGCTGATATTGCCGTCCGGGTTGGCGAAAACCACCCGGTTGAACGCATTGAAGAACTCGGCGCGGAACGTCAACAGCACACGCTCGGTGAGAGGAGTGCGTTTAATGAGCCCAAAGCTTTCATTCAGGAACGCGTCCCCGCGCAGGTCGGTATAGGAGCGGGCAGCGGTTCCGAAGCGCCCTGCTAGCGGCCGCGAGAACGCCGCCGGGTTGATCACCGAATTTTTCGATGGATCGAACTCGTCATACTCCAGTGTCTTCGGCACACCGGGGTTTACATCCGGCCGAAGAATGGTGTTGAACAGCGGTAGCGTGTTATTGGCCGTCAGCACCACCGGCCTTCCCGAGTAGTACTGGTGGATTCCCGTGAAGGTCCAGCCGCCGAACAGCTGATCCGCGACGGCGCTGTCATTCAGGAAGCGCTTGCCTCTTCCGAACGGCAACTCCAGCACATAGCTGAGAGCGAAGTTGTGCGGAATGTCGTTGGTGCTGATCGCTTTCTCCAGCCGCCGGTTGTAGTAGGTCTGGCCTTCCGGACCGAGGCCGGCAATCTGGTCGGCATCCGAGATGGTTTTCGACCACGTATAAGCCGCCAGGAACGACACCCCACGCGAGAAGCGCTTCTCCATCTTGGTCTGCAGCGCGTGATACGTGGAGTTACCGTTCGGCATGGAGCGTGAAAGGACGTTTAAATACTGCGGGTACGGCCGCAGCGACTGCGCTACCGTGCCTCGAAAGGTGGGGTAGGGAAGGGTGATGCCGGCGGCGATTGCTTCCGGAGAAGTGGCCTGCGCGGTCAGCAGCGAGCCGAGGCTCAGGTACCCGGGGTCAAGCTCATTGATGTTGATGAGGCGCGTTCCCAGACGCGTGCCCTTCACGCCCACATACGCAGCCTCCGCCAGAATGGATGCCGGAAGTTCGCGCTGGACGCTGAAGGTGAAATTCTGGAAGTACGGCGGCCGTCCATGATCGCGGCCGATGTAGTCGACCTCGGTCCCATTGGCAACCGTGGGATTGATGAACGGTGGACGTGCGAAGTTCTGCGGAAAGCCGCCGTCCCAGTAAAACGCGGGCGTGTTGCCGACGTCAGTGGTTTGGAACGTGGGCTGCGCGTTGAACCCGAAGCCGAAGCGCTGGCTGGCGCGCAGTCCGGCGGTCGCATTACCCGCGGCGTACGAGATACCATAGCCGCCGCGAAACACCGTCTTATCGGTCAGAGAATAAGCAAAGCCGACTCGCGGTCCGAAGCTCTTGTAGTCGGTATCGGCGAAGCTGGTACGGCCGTTGCGGCCCTCGCCTTCACCTAGGAAGGCAATCGCGCCGAGGCGTCCGCCTGCTCCGGGATTCGGCAGGTCGGGATCGAAGCCGGAAAGATTGTTGAAGCGCTCAGTACGCGGGAAGAAGATCTCATGCCGCAGACCGAGATTCAGCGTCAGCCTGGTCGACACCTTCCAATCGTCCTGCACGAACCAGGAAAAGTAGCGATAGCGATTGCCCGGCACCACCGCGAGAATGTTCAAGCGACCCGTGTCTACCGCGCCAAGCAGGAAACTCGCGAATGCGTTGCCGGTGTTCGTCCGGCCTTCGGCCGTGGGAAACGCGGTCTCAAGGTTCCGGAATTCGAAGCGGCCCTGGTTCAACGCGAGGTCGGCGCCGTTGGTCTGCATCCATCGCACGTCGCCCCCGAATTTCCACGAGTGCTTGCCCCGCACGTGCGTCAACGTGTCGGTGAACTGAAGCACGTTGTTGGCTTGCACGCCGACGCTTTTGAGATTGTCCGCATAGCCAGGTGTCCCGATTGTGCCGCCCCAGCTTGAATAACCGTCGCTGAACGTAATCAACGGGAAGGTGTTCCCCGGACCCGTATTCACGCCCGCCAGCCCAAGTTGTGCCGGCCAGTCCTGATTGGACGAAAGTTTCTGCCAGCTCTGCACTTCGCGGGTGTACCCGGCGACGAAGTGATTCAGCGTCGTCGGCGAAACGATGAAGTCATAGTTCAAGCGCAGCCAGCGAGAGTCGCGATGCTCATTCTGTGCGGTCGTGAGCGGTACGGGAAGACGCTCAGGATCCTTCAGATCCTGGCCGCCCAGGTACGTAAAGAAACTCATGCGATTGCGATCGGAAAACGAGTGATCGAGCTTCAGATTGTACTGGTCGCGATCCAGAGTCTGGTTGCCGAACGCGATGTAATTCTGGAGCAGGCTGTTGAGTGTGTTCGCCGGCATCAACTCAACTATGCGCCGCGACACGCTGCTGATGCGGTTCGAAGGGATTATGTTGCCGGGGAACTGTTCCCGGGTGCAGTTGCCGCCGGCGCAGAGGGTGCTGGCCGGATCGTAGATGGGGATCTGACGGCCGTTGCGGTCTACAAGGTTTGAGAAGTTGCCGGTGCGGAACTCGGCGGGCGCGAGGCTGAGAAGCTCATTCACAGCGCCGGCACGGAAGCGAAATCCGCTGTAGACGAAGAAGATGAACGAGCGATTCCGGCCGTCGTAAACCTTCGGAATGCGAATCGGTCCGCCGATGGTGGCGCCGAATTCGTTCTGCCGGTTCACCGGTGTCCGCGGCGCAAAGAAGCCTCGCGCGTCGAACACGTCATTGCGGAAATAATCGAACAGCGCTCCGTGATACTCGTTGCCTCCTGAGCGCGTGGTGAACACTTCGAAGCCGCCGCCGGTGCGGCCGTACTCGGCGCTAAAGTTCGTGCTGACTAATCGGAACTCGCCGATGGCTTCGACAGACGGATAAGTGAAGAGCAGGCCGCCGCTTTCCGGACTACTCGCGCTGGCGCCGTCCAGAAGGATCTCCTTGCCGCGAGAAGGCGAGCCGTTCACTTGAGTATTCGTCGCGTCGCCCGTGACCCCTGGCGTCAAGAAGATGAACGCTTCAGGATTGCGCATGTTGCCGGAGACCGACAGCGGCAAGTCGATGATGTTGCGCGTGGCCACCGTAGTGCCTACATCCGAGGTGGTGGATTCAACCACCGGAGGCGCGTCGGTCACCTCCAGGATTTGCTCCACTTGGCCGACCTCCATGCTGATATTCAGCGTGAGAGTCTGAGCCACGGAGATTTCGATATCTTTCCGCACCTGCCGGCGGAATCCTGGCGATTCGACGGAAACGTCGTAGCGTCCGATGGGCAATTGCGAAAGCACGAAATTGCCGGTTTCGGTGGTGGTCGCGCTATACTTCACCCCCGTTGCCTGATGAGTCGCGGTAACAGGCGCGTTGGGAATGGCAGCCGCGGATGGATCCTCCACGCGGCCCGTGATGGTTCCGCGATCAGACTGCGCGAACGCGGGCAGAACGGATAGAAGAATGACCCCAATGTACTTGTGCATACACCTATTCCCAGTCTAGGGCGCCGAAGCGTTCGGCAGGTAAATCGCATCTAACTGAAGTCAAGATATGAGCTACTCCATGCTGCGAAAATGCGGCGCATGTGGCGCGAGCAATCGCGTGCCCCCGAAACACCTCACTAACACAGGCCGTTGCGGTTCCTGCAAAGCTCCGCTGCCGCCGCTGTCGGCTCCACTCGACGTCGACGTCTCCGCGTTCGACGACATCTTGCGGGAAGTCAAAACGCCGGTGCTCGTCGACTTTTGGGCGGAGTGGTGCGGACCGTGCCGGATGGCCGCCCCGGAAGTGGCGGCGCTGGCCAAGGAAGCTGCGGGCTCGGCCGTGGTCCTGAAGGTTGACACCGAGCGCCACCCCGACTTGGCCGCGCGCTACCGCATACAAAGCATCCCCACGTTCGTGGTGCTGCACGGAGGACGAGTGGTCCTGCAGAAATCAGGTGTCGCGCCTCGCGCCGAGATGCGCCGCTGGCTCGGAGAAGCCGCTCAAGTCAGTCGGTGAGATCGCGGCCGGGGCTCTTCAGCTTCGACCTCCGCCGATTGCCTGTCTCCGAACAAGAGCCGATGGAAGATCGCCTCGCGAATCGGGCTGCTCCTTTGCCAGTTGGCTATCTC
>DASQDN010000087.1:0-7052 GCA_035634155.1 Bryobacteraceae bacterium
TCCGGTTACCGGAAACTTGGCACAACGCGACTTGTCGGAACTAATGTTGGGCTAGGGGTGATCCGCGGCGGGAAGCTGCGTCAGCGTTCTTTCGCGCGGAAGATGACGCCAACATCAGAGCGTGCTGCTTGCTGGCACGGCACTTGGAATTCTCCAAGTGTGTGGACGAGGGATAAAAACTCGCAGGAACATCTGAACTAGAGGCACCGATCGACGGCAAGTTAGAGCGCCGAGGTGCTTTCGGTCTTTCAGTCAGCGAAGCAAGACTGCGGTCGTCAGCGTCGAACCAAGTTGAGCTTGTTCGTTATGCCACATATCAAGCGAAGTGAAGTGAGCAAGTTGCGCATCCAACAGAGATGAAGTTTTATACAGTTCGTCGTGGATCAGGTAAACCGCTTTTACTCGTACATGGCATTGGCGGAAGTTGGGCATCCTGGGAGCTTGTCATCGACCACCTCACCAAGGGCGGCCGTGAGGTCATAGCCGTTGACCTTCCCGGCCACGGCCGAACGCCGCCCCTATCCGGCTCCGTATCCATTTACACGCTCGCCGATGCAGTCACGGAGTTCTTGAAAGAAGAGGGTCTACTTGGCATCGATGCGGTTGGAAGCTCGATGGGAGCACGCCTTGTTCTTGAGCTTGTCCGCCGCGGCGGTGTCCTTGGCGCTGTTGTTTCCCTGGATCCGGGAGGTTTCTGGGAAGGCTGGGAGGTTCCGGTCTTTTACTACTCCGTGGCGGGGTCAGTTCGGCTTGTGCGAGCGCTGCAGCCCGTGATGCCCGCGATCACAAGCAGTCCAGTGGGTCGCACCGCACTGTTTGCTCAATTCTCTGCACATCCATGGTCCCTTCCCTCTGACCTTGCGCTTACAGAGATGCGGTCCTTCGCAGCGTCTCCTTCCTTCGATGAGCTCCTCGAAAATCTGGCACATGGTGAGGTCCAGCGCGGCAGCCCCAAAGGCTCGGTTGTGGCTCCTCTTGTGATCGGTTGGGGCGTACACGACCACGTGTGTCTGCCGCGCCAAGCCGCCCGGGCGAAGTCGAAGTTTCCGGACGCACAACTCTATTGGTTCCCGAACTGCGGCCATTTTCCGCAGTGGGACCGCCCAGAACTAGCCGCGCGTTTGATACTCGCCGCGACTTCCGGGGATCCATTGCCTCAGCCTGAGCGAAGGTACAAATCCACGTCATCTACTCGGGTGACATGGACTGTAGTAGCCTCGCTCGCAGCCGCAGCCGTGGTTTTGTTTCGATCTCAAAGACGCTGACGAAGGTTGGAGTCAAGACACCTCCTCTGTTGTGGGAGCCGCTGCCAGGTATGGACCCCAGGCTTTGGCGATCGGCACAACGGTAAAGCTCACGCGGGCACTATGGATTGTTCCCGTTTCTCTCATCACAGCGACCTATATGAGGGGAGCTGCAAAGCGTGAGGGACGACCGGGGCAGCAGGCGAAGGTCAAAGTCTATGGTTCATTTTCCTGTTGCCTGGAGCCTCTGTGATCAGCACCTATGTGCCGCGCTTTATGGGCACTTATCTGGATCTCAACAAGTTGGGGAAAGCGGGCCCTGACGGCGACGCTTTTCCTGATTGGAACCTCACTTTCCAGGAAGACGCTCCAGGCAGTTGGTGTCAAGCCCTTCCTCCAGGGTTTGATCCTCTGGGTGATAGTAGGTACAGCCTCACTCATTGCAATCAAAGCCGGATGGATTTCGATCTAACAGGCGCTCGCCACGGATAGGTCCCAATAAACGCCGCAGTGTTCTGGATCCACTTCGACGTATGGTCGCCCTCCCGTACTTCTAGCTGCCAGTCGGTATGCCACATGGCGGTAGGGCGGTTTCCGAACAGGTAAGCTCCGCTCCGACTTCGAATGCAAGCGTGCCGGGTGAGCTACGCCTGATCACGACGCCACTGCAGGGAAGTTGCGCTGGAGCGATCGCGTCGTGCCGCAACTCCGCCTGGTCGGAGAATCGAGCGTTGTATGTCCAAGTGAACTACTCGTAAGGGTTCGATGATCTGATTGCATATGGGAAGGGAGTCCTGCACCTGACTGGTTTGTAGCAGCGCGCTGAACGGCCTTAATGAATGAGTGGACTTAGGTTCGGACCGACCGTGGCGCCCCGTTAGATTGTAACGATCCTGGTTTGCCTGTCACTAAGCACGTGAGGAGCAAACGCCATGGCAATGAGCCCACAAGCAACATCATCACGGCCGCGGTTTATCAACCGTGTCGTCGTAAAATTCCTGGAGCATTTGCAGATCCCGTATGAGGACGGACTGAACGAGCGGCTCGACGAACTCGCCATTGGATCCTGGAAGGATCTGGCGAGCCGATTTCCGGGTATATCGATCCACCGAATGTACACGTCCGTCAAGCCGGAAGAACTTCAGCGGCTTGTCACGACCGCTACGCGGCGCGACCCTTCGTATCAACCGCGTGATCTGCTCACGTATTTTGTGATTGAGTGCCCGCCGCAAGTTAATCCAGACGAACTGGTCAAAGCGCTGTCAGCTTGGCGCACCGTGGAGAAGGCTTATTTCGATCCTCCGGGCAGCGAGCCGTTAGTCAATCCGGGTGACGATCCAAGGTCGCCAAACCAGGGCTATCTTGACCCCGCTCCGACGGGCATTGACGCCGAGTATGCCTGGGGATTTCCCGGAGGCGACGGCGCGGGTCAGCAGGTCATCGATCTGGAGCGCGGCTGGACGCTCGACCATGAGGACTTGGTCGCGCTTGGCGCCACTCTGATTCACGGATCCATTCGCGACGGCTCGCGGCCGCATGGCACGTCCGTCCTTGGCGAGATCTGCGCCGTCGACAATTCGCTCGGTTGTGTGGGTATTACGCCCAACGTCGCGAGCGTTCAGGTGACATCCTACTGGGACAGCACCCGTGCCAACGCGATGATGGCCGCCATCGCCGTGCTGCCATTCGGCGGCGTTCTGCTGCTGGAAGCGCAGTTGAACGCAAATATCGGAGGTGTGAACTGGGTCAATCTGCCCATTGAAGCGCTGGACGCGGAGTTCGAGACGATCCGGTTAGCGACCGCGTTGGGGATTACGGTAGTAGAGGCAGCCGGAAACGGCAGCAACGACCTGGATACTTTCGCTGACGATCTCGGCAGGCAAGTCCTGAATCGCTCCAGCGGAAACTTCCGCGATTCCGGGGCGATTATGGTGGGCGCAGGCTCTTCCACCGTTCCGCATGCACGTTTAGGCTTTAGCAATTTTGGGAGTCGAATCGATTGCTACGGTTGGGGCGAGGACGTGGATACAGCCACCTCGAACACCACGATGCCATTCAACACGACGTCCTACACGGGAGGATTCAATGGCACATCCAGCGCCTCTCCCATCATCACGGGCGCAGCGCTGGCGGTTCAAGGCATTGCTGAAGCCAGTTCCGGATTCCGATTCAATCCGCTCCAGCTCCGCGCGATTTTGAGCAATGCAGCCACTGGAACGGCGTCCGCCAATCCCGCCGTGGATCGAATCGGCGTGATGCCCAATCTCCGAGCGATCATCGACCAGGACATCATCGGAGTTGCGCCGGACATTTACCTTCGCGACTTCGTGGGCGACGTTGGAGATCCGCACGTAGGGGCGATTTCAGCGAGTCCCGATGTGATCCTGCGTAAGGAGCCAGTCGCAAACCCGGAGGCGGCATTCGGCGAAGGAAGCGGCTTTGAAGACGACGCGACACTCGGATATGAGGCCGAAGCGGGTCAGGATAACTTCATTTATCTCCGAGTGCGAAATCGGGGCGGCAGCAATGCCACCAATGTGAATGGAATGGTGTACTGGTCTCCGGTTTCGACTTTAGTCACGCCTGATCTTTGGACGTTAGTAGGCTCGGTGAACATACCTTTAGTACCCGCGGGAGACACCTTAACCGTATCGGATTCTATTGTCTGGCCGAGTGCCGAGATTCCGGGTACGGGCCACTATTGTCTTGTCGGCC
Organism: Bryobacteraceae bacterium; assembly: GCA_035634155.1. Classification (GTDB taxonomy): domain Bacteria; phylum Acidobacteriota; class Terriglobia; order Bryobacterales; family Bryobacteraceae; genus DASQDN01. The sequence goes on from DASQDN010000087.1 coordinate 3,960, forward strand.
TCATCGGGACCGCTGCGGATCCCGCGCCGAATCCAGCCGTTCTATTCGACTGGGACACATTCCGCGCGTTCATCCGGAATAACAATAACGTGACGTGGCGGAACTTCAACGTGGTTGATAACGATCCCGATGTGTCCATGGATCCGAACTACGTTGTGCTGCCGTTTCTGGCGGCTGGAGCCCCGCGGCAGTCGCTTCGCATGCGACTCGAGGTAGTTGCGAGATTGCCGCGCGGATCAAAGGCGATGCTCGAACTTCCGTTTCAAATGCGCGAGGTGTTGCAAGGATTTGGTCCTTTCCATGTCGGGAAAGACCGGCGATCGTTTCAGATCCCTGTGAATGCGCATGGGATTCGGCGGCTGCCTGAGATTTCCTTTCCGGCCAAAGCGCGGATGCCGCTTCGCTTGCTGGTTCACATCCCGGAAGAATATCGGGCTAAACCGTACGAGGTCTATGTAAGGCAGATATTCAAGAAGGAAGAGGTGGGGCGAGTGACCTGGCGGCTGATGAAACGCAACAAGCAGTGAGACGGTTGGGGTAGGGGCGGGTGACGGGTACCCGTCCCTATCCGCAGAACGGCAGTGTACGGTCAATAGACCGTCAGAACCTACGTCGCAGTGTCATTATTGCGCATAACGGCGCGCAAGACCTGCTCATGGCCAGTCATTATTCTACCGAGCACGTCAGTGGGTCAACTTACGTGTGGCCCGTCATTTCACATCCACACCGGTGGGCGGCGCTGCAAAGCCGTTCAAACGCCGCCTTCGTCGGTGTCCCTCTTCGGTCGCATCTCTCGCTGATGATTGCAGGAGCGTTCGTTTATGCAACCAGCCCACTCTGCAGCGTGAGCTAAGCTTTAGGGTCGCTGTGAGCTGAACTCGCACCAAGCGGATAAGGAATGTCCCATGGCGGTGCTCCAAGATCGCCTTAACGGACGATTCAAACTCGAAACCTGATCAGATGGCAAGCTAATTCAAGCGCTTATGATTCCTGTAATGGTGAGCGGCGAGGGACGCAAGAGCAGCGCCGCGGTTGTCTGGAGACGTCTCAAACGCGTTCTGCCGGTCTTTACTGTGATAGGCCTTGGGATGTCATTATGGAACCTCTACAAATCGGGTGAGTCGAGAAGGTCACTTGACGATATCGCCAGAGGAATCTCCACTCGGTATCTGAGTGAGTTTCCTGAAGACGTCGCAGACATTACGCAGTTTGTAGGAGAGACCCGGCGCACGCTCGACATCGTGGTTGACTTTTCCGCATACGGGTCTTGGTCGTCGCCGGCGCGCTTCGATGATTATAAGCAGGCACTGATGAAGCTTGGACGCAATGGTAAACAGGTTCGAATGTATATCTACGACTCGGACACGGCCAAGCAAGAGCTAGAGAAGCAATTGAAGGTGACTGAAGAACAGTTTAAGAACGAGATAGTCGGCAAGGCGAAGTGGAACGCCTATTTCGCATTTCATGCAAAAGCCAAGCGTCCCGACAGGTCCGAAGAGTGGTATCGAATTCTGAACGAGGAAGAGGAGGGCTGCCTCCAAGAGCTTCAAGATGCCCGGATCCATGTCGTCCGGCGTCCCGGGCCCTTTCCCATATTCTTCTGGCTGCGGGATGATGAACAAGCAATATTCACGTTCCCGACGTTTGACCCGAAGGACCCCAATGAAACTCGCTCTGTCGCGTTCTTCTCGCGCGACGCAAAGTTCAAGGAGGTACTCAAAGCAAATCTGAAACGGGTTAGCGATCCGAATAGGTAAGCAGGCTGGGCCACCGGAATCGTCGCGCGATAGCAGAGGTTCTGACAATCTTGCCGGGCAGTAGACCACCCAGTCCCACGACACGAACACCTGATCCGGGGGTTGCATCGCGGGTGATCTGTAAATTCGCTGCCGCGTGTAACTGCCTTGACCGTCCGCACATGACGGTCGATATCCGTTGATTCGGAAGTTACTCAGCAGAGTCGATGGAAGCGAGTGCGCATTGCATTGCGTGACCCAGTTGCACTGAGTATGCCGAAAGCTATTGCTGCCGTCCTAGTCCGCTCAAGCGGTTTACAGAGACAGCACTAGCGGGGCGTAGCCGCCAAACGCGCTTCGCACGCCCTTGCTCAGTTCGTCCAGTTGCCGAATTAGCGTTGTCAGCTCCTCCAGGTTTTCGACGCCGCCATTCGGATCTATGAATCTGACCGTGTCTCCCTGGATGCCTGTCACGACTCGGGCGTGTGCGGAGAATTTTTGCGAGGGATCCTCATCCACTACCACCCACAGCGGTCCCCTTTCGGTGAGTCGCGCGGCGAGGGACTCCGGGGTGATGGGGCCCATGCTGGCATCGCGCAGATTGAATGCCTTCTTCAGGGCCGCGAGCTCAGAGGGTTTGATTCCAACGTTGGACTGATACTTTTCGGGATAAGGCGGGCCAGCTTCGGCCAGGACAGCCTCGATGGCGAGATGCTGCTTGCGCTGAAACGATACAAGCATCGCGATGGCGGCCGCCCAGCAGCCCTGCGACTTAACCTGGTTGATTCGGGGTACTCCGTCAATCTGCACATTGACTGCTTTCGCAGTCGCATCGCCACCGCCGAACTTAGCGTCCACGGTTTGCGCTCCATCCCCCGTGTTCTTGGAAACCTTTAGCGCGCCGGCGCCCTTTACAACCTTGTCGATGGCGCCTTTGACGGCAGGTTCACCACTCAACTGCTTGTCGCTTTCGCCGGCCTCTCCGTTCATCGCTCCCAGCAGCTTGCTGATGACGGTCTTGCCGTCCTCCTTGCTCATGTCGCCGTTTTTCACGGCTTCGTTCACCTTCTTCATCACGTTTTCGCTTTGTCGATTGGCGAAGGAAGCCTTGGCTCCGCTGGCGGCCATTTTGCCGAAGAAGTTCGCGGTCTGCATCGCTTTCTGGAACGCTCCTAACGCGTTCGCCTGATTCTGCTCCAGACCGGTCACGTCCTTGAAGAGATCCTTTTGCGCGAGCACCTTGGTCAGTTCTCCCAATGACGTGGGCGCCGGCGCTTCCGGCACGTTTTGAATGCCCACGATGGGCGCCGAGAAGGGCGTCAACTCCGTATCGATCGGCGTTTGTCTGCGCGTATCG
>DASQDN010000088.1:0-2783 GCA_035634155.1 Bryobacteraceae bacterium
TCATCGGCGTAACTACCGCCTGGATCATCGCTGTTATCGTCCGGTCGCTTACAGCGATTCCCATGGCGGTGCCGGCGAGCGCAGTCGTTATCGGTGTAGGACTGTCCACGGTGGTTGGACTGTTCTTCGGCATCTATCCCGCGAAACGAGCCGCCGAGCTGGACCCTATCGAAGCACTGAGGTATGAATAATGCGCTGGGTTAGCTGGGTTGCGGGCGTAGGCCTCGCGCTGGATGCCATCCGCGAGGCGAAGCTCCGAGCGTTCCTTACGGTCCTTGGCGTCATTATCGGGACCGGGACCATCATCGGCGTCGGTTCGATCCTCGCCGGCCTTGACGGCGCGATCACGGACATCCTCCGCAGCTTCGGACCGAACACAATGATCGTGTTCAAGTTCCGCGGCGGCGTTCGGTTCGACCGGCTAACGCCTGAAGAAGCCAAGCGCAAGCCGCTCACCCTGGAAGACGCGGTCGCCATCAAAGAACGCTGCCCGTCGGTGGAACACGCGAGCCCCTATCTCTTCTCCGAAGGTCGTGGTCCGAGCAAGGCGCGATTCAAAGGGAATGAGGTGTACCGCATCGATATTGGCGGTACGGAAGAAGGCTACGCAGCGAACGGAACCGAGATGAAGTACGGGCGATTCTTCACCGATCTCGAGAATCGCCGCCGCATGGCTGCTGTCGTCGTGGGCGAGGATGTCGCGAGCAACCTCATGCCCAACATCGATCCCACCGGCAAATCGATCGAGGTGAACGGGAGGCAGGTGGAGATCGTCGGCGTCATGAGGCGCCCGGCTGCGTCACTTCCCGGCGCTGAGGATCTGCGCGTGCTGTTTCCTTACTTCACCATGCGGAAGATGTTTCCGGCCGCCCGCGAACACATGCTCGTCATATCGGCTAAGGAAGGCTTGCTCCCCAGGGCAATGGACGAGGTCGCCATGGTATTGCGCCAGCAAAGAAAGGTGAAGTACACCGAGCAGGACAACTTCTGGATTTCCACCGCCGAGCAGATGGTGGAGGAGTTTCACAACGTGACGGCAATGGTGGCGCTGGTCATGATTGTACTCAGTTCCATAGGACTTCTGGTGGGTGGAATTGGAGTGATGAACATCATGCTCGTCTCCGTTACGGAGCGCACACGCGAGATCGGCATTCGTAAAGCCATTGGCGCGACGCGATTCGATATCGTGCTCCAATTCCTTACCGAAGCCGCTACTCTGACGTTCATTGGTGGATTGCTGGGGATGGCGTTCGGATGGTCAATCTCGATGGCTGCCCGTCTCGTCTTTCCTTCCCTCACCACCCAGGTGCCGTTATGGGCGGCACTGCTGGGAGTAGGCGTATCCGTAGGCGTCGGGCTTTTCTTCGGGATCTGGCCGGCCGGGAAAGCAGCGCGACTCGATCCTGTAGTCGCGCTCCGTTACCAGTAGGCGCCGTCCTACTTCTCCGGCGGAAGAACTTTCATATTCGTCGACAAAGTAAATTGATTATCGGACAATCCGGTGTTGATTTTGACATCATCCGAGAATATCTCATAAACCTTGCCGCCGTTTCGAAAAGCCGTGATATTGTAGGGCCACTGAACACCGCCCCCAACGTCGCGGTACTTTGCAAACACTGACACCTCTTCGAAGCGCTCCTTCGTGATCGGATCCCGGCGAACGAACACCTGCCGAACGGGCAGCTTGTTGGACATCTGAAAAAACACGGTTACCACGTTATTGTCCGCATCCGTGACATCCACGATCTCCACGGGAGTATTCTGCCAAACCGTCGTGCCCTGCGATTCGAAGATCAAACCAGGCTCTTTCAAGCGGTGTCTCAAAATGTACAGGATATTGCGACGCGTCGAATCGGACCATCGAGTATAGCGGTCCTTGGGCATCGGTCGAGCGCCGCGAAATGTGATGACGTATCCGCCCGCGTCCGTGAAAAGAACATAGTAATCTTCATCCTTTCCGAAGGATTGCCGCTCACGAACGGCCAGTCCGCTGGCGGCAGGCGCGTTCAAGTACCTGGTGTAAATCTTCGCCACCGACAGGCCCGTCAGTTGATCGCGGTAGAACGAGTACGCCCGTCCTGACTCCACCCGATCTGTCATGGCGAGGTACTTCTCACCGCCAATTGCGGCAAGCGCCTCGTCGACAACACGCTTCCCGCGTTCCTGTTTCGTTTCAGCCCGCAGCGCGCCTGTGGCGCAAAGCACTCCCGCTGCAAGCAGGTAAACGACACTTCTCATGGCTTCTTACTTAACTCCCCAGCAGACAAACCGCCGTTCAATGTCCACCCGGTCACGGTAGCATCGGCGAATTTACGCCCGCCTTGCTCTATGACGAGTTTGTGCGGCAGCCGGATACCACCAACTTCTTTCCAGTCACTCAACGTCGCGATCACCTTGGTCGGACCCTGCGGCCCTACTGAGTTGTAGGTACTCCGCACAGGCAGACCACTAGAGGCATCGAACTCAAGCCGGACAGTCTCGCCGCCCTTGGATGCGACTTCCACCTCATTGGCTCCAACTGCGGTCACCGTCACTTCCGGGTTGCGATCCGAGAGCATCAGCGAGAAGAAGCTGCGCATTCGCTCGCCTTCCATCTGCCGCACCATCGGAGCAGGCAACTCCATAGCCCCTTGGGGTCCGATCACCCAATTCGACTTCCCGTCATAGAACACGACGATCTTGCCGAAAGGCAACTCTTGCGTCTGTCGGTAGGCGCCCGCCTGTGTCCATTGATTGGTTTGGCTGAGCTTCATCTCGCCTTGCGGCGCATTGATCACGGCGAC
>DASQDN010000089.1:0-3333 GCA_035634155.1 Bryobacteraceae bacterium
CTGGATTCCAGTTTCAGCGATGAGCATATCCGCATCTGGGAGGGTGTCCATCATCGCGTTAGTGCCGGCACCATGCCGCCCAAGGGCCTTCCGCAGCCTTCGCCCGCCGATCGCGAGCAGCTTTCCGCGTGGATTGAGCGCCACCTGAATGTCGCCCGCCTGCGTCCATCCCCCAAGAATGGCCAGGTGCTGCGGCTCACCGTATCTCAGTACCGGAATACGATCCGGGAACTCCTTCAGATCGAAGACGACTTTACATCCCTGCTGCCGCCCGATGCAGTCTCCAAAGAAGGCTTCCTCAATAATCGCGACACCCAGCAGGTTTCGCCCCTCCAGATGGAAGCCTACTTCGATATCGCCGAGAAAGCTTTGGCCCGCGCGATTGTCGACCCGGATACCAAGCCCTCGATTCAAAATTTCCGCATGGATCTCGGCGTGGGCGTCAATCCCGATCCACTTCAGGAAAAGCTGATTCTCGGCGCAGGTAGCGCTCTGCTGGAGAACTCGGACGTGCTGGTGACGCAGCTCACGCCGGCCAAGAACTTCCCGTTCACTCCGTTCTTTATGCGGACCAAGTACCGCTTCATCGAAGGCTATCGGGGGAACGACACGATCCGCGGATGGCGTGACTACGATAGCATTTACCACGCCGTGTTTGCCGACCTGCGGGGCAGCCCGGGTTATCCGAAGGGCTTGCCCTGGAGCACCGTGCGCGAAGGTCTGCTGCTCCGACCCTCCATTCCGACCGAGGAAATGTTCGACCAGGACGGCACGTACGGACCCAAGGCGAACTTCAAGATCTCCCTCCGGGAACTGCCCGAATCCGGACCCTTCCGCATCACGGTCACAGCCGCCAAATACAACGACGGACTTCTGCTGGACCCGGGTGTTGCGGCGCAAGGTAGCAAGGGTCTCGTGTGGAACGCGCAGGAACCTCCCGTATCCATTGACATTCCGCAAGCAGGCATTTATCAGGTGGACGTCCACACGGCTTCGACTCAGAACGCCGCGCCCGACGCTTCGCGCCTCACCGATGGACTGACGGCTTCTTGGCCGATGGTTGAAGCCGGTTCGCCTGTCGCGGGCCGCCTCAATGGAGCCGCCAAGCTGACCGATTCCCCGCTTGGCAAGGCAATAACATTCGCTGCCGGTGACGACTCTCTCGTGGTAGCGCGCGCTGCGCTTCCAACCGACGACGCGCGCAACTTCGGCGAAGGGGACTTCACCGTCGCCGCTTGGATCAACCCTGCCAAGCTGCAGCGCGGCGCATTGGTATCCCTCGGAAGTCCTGGACGAGAGTCGGGCTGGTTCTTGGAAGTAGGCGACCGCGGCATGCTTCGCTTTCAAACAGCCGGTCCGCGTGATGAAGCCAACCGGGTGATCTCTACGCCGCCCGAGACCATACGAGCCTCGGCATGGCAGCACGTCGCCGCGGTTATCCGGCGTGGCCGCAACCGCACGGAATTATACTTCAATGGCCGGCTTGTAGCGCAGGCGCCGATCGGCGCGGCGCAGTTCGACGATAACAACGCGGATCTTCAAATCGGCAACCATGCGGGCGCCAAACCGTTCCCAGGAGAGATCGCCGCCGTTCGCGTCTATAGTCGTCCGCTGCGAGCGCCCGAGATCCTTGCGCTGATCGAGCCCGGCAAGCAGTTCGCCACGGGCGGAGGGGGAAGGCGAGGACTTGGCGGACGAACGCCGCGACGGCCAACGTTGACTCTGACTCTGGGGGATCGGTATTTTGAAGCGCCGCTTCTTCAGCCCGCGTTTCTTGCAGTGCGGCTGCCGGCCGGTCCTCTGCCGATCGGTGCTAAATACGAAGACTCCGCAGATCTGGAGCGGATCGTTTTAACGCCCCTGCACTCGGATGACTCGATCGCGAAACGATTCATAGCCTTCGAAAAGCGGGTTCCCCGTCTGGGCGTGCACCTTGGCCTGCGACGCGATTGCGGCAGCACATTCGGACCCGTCGGATTGCCGCAGACCGTGAACGGCGACAAGCTCGGCAAGTACGTCTTCCAAGGCGCCATCGACAACTACCCGGCGCCCGTGGTGGAGAAGGACAACGTCAACTACCTGGCAGGACTACACGAAATTGCGGTCCGCAGCGAATACACTGATGGCCGCGACATGCCGCGCCTGTTGATCCGTTCGGTCGAGTTTGAAGGTCCTTACTACGAAAGCTGGCCGCCGCCATCGCACAAGTCGATCTTCGTCGATTTCGATCGCAGGAACGACACGCAGGCATGGGCTCGCAAGATCGTGAACAACTTCGCCACCAAGGCGTATCGCCGCCCCGTAAGCCCGGTGGAAGAAACGGCCCTGATGAACGTCTTCACCAAGGCGCAAGCCGGCGGGCGCAATTTCCAGGACTCGATCAAGGACACACTCCTCGTAGTTCTGACCTCGCCGCAGTTCCTGTTCCTGGTGGAAACCAGTTCAACCCCCGGCCCCGAGCCGCTCGATCAGCATGAGCTCGCCTCCAAGCTTTCCTATTTTCTGTGGAACAGCCCGCCGGACCGCCGTCTGCTTCGTCTCGCCTCGGCAGGGACACTCAAGACGCAGCTCGACACTGAGATCGAGCGGATGATTGCCGATGAGCGCTTCTCGCGTTTCACCAACGAGTTCGTGCCTCAATGGCTGAGCCTAGACAAGTTCCAAGTGCTCGAAGCCGATCGTAAGAAGTTCCCTAACCTGAAGCGCGACACACGCACCGCGTTGAAGCAGGAACCTGTTGAGTTCGTGCAGCACCTGATTCGAAACAACCTGCCGGTGAAGAACGTCATCTCGTCGGATTTCATCGTGGCGAACGAGGCCACCGCCAGCTACTATGACCTCGCCGACAAGACGGAAAGCGGCTTCCGCTTCGTGCCGGTTGCTCATCGTCGTCCTGATCTGGGCGGCGTGTTGACGCAGGCGGCGATCATGGCCGGCCTCTCCGATGGTCGCGAATCGAACCCCGTGAAACGCGGCGCATGGCTCGCCCGCAAGATCATAGCCGAGCCGCCCGCCGATCCGCCGCCGAACGTGCCGGCCCTCAAGGAAGATGAGAAGGGTCTCACCTTGCGACAGCGTTTGGAGCAGCATCGCAGCGTACCGGCGTGCATGCAGTGCCACCTCAAGATCGATCCTTGGGGCGTTGCTCTTGAACAATACGATGCCGGCGGGCGTCGTAAGAAAGAGGAAGTGGATGCGCGCTCGACCCTGCCGGATAAGACGGAAGTCAGCGGCATCGATGAGCTGAAGCGGTATCTTGCCGAGGACCGGATTGATCAGGTCGCCTTCAGCGTTCTGAAGCACCTGGCCACATACGGGGCCGGACGTTCGCTA
>DASQDN010000090.1:0-3775 GCA_035634155.1 Bryobacteraceae bacterium
GGCCCTGGATGATCTGTGGCAGTGGGCCATCGCACACTGGAGCCCTGATACACTAGGCAAAGAAACGGCGAACAACACGTGAGCGACCTGCAAACTCAGCTAGCGATCTTACGAAAGCGAATCGCCCGCATCGACCGCAAATACGCCGCCGATCCTCCTCCACCGCCCCCGCGGCCGTTCGTTGAAGAGAAGCCCGAACACTATTTTGTCGAGGAGTGGCTTCCAGGCTATGAGGCAACCACGCCGCACGGCTGTCACTTTGAAACCGAGCGCGTTTGGGAGCGGCACCGCCGGCACGGCTCGCTGGACATTTCCTCGCTGATCGAGATGCCGCCCGATGTGCTGAGCGCGATCTCGGAAGGCGCGATTTCGAACTCGGACTGTTCCAAGTGGGCTTTCCTCGATACCGAAACCACGGGCTTGGCCGGGGGATCCGGCACTTATGCGTTCCTGATCGGCGTCGGCCGCATCACTCCGGCAGGATTCGAGCTGCGCCAGTTCTTCATGCGCGATCTGGCCGAAGAGACGAGCCTGCTCCACGGTTTGGCCGAGTACCTTTCGCAGTTCGAAACGCTGGTCACCTACAACGGCAAGACGTACGATCAGCCGCTGCTGGAAACGCGCTACCGGATGGCTCGGATGAAGCCTCCATTCAGCCGGATGGAGCACCTCGATCTCCTGTTTGGCGCGCGTCGCTTGTGGAAGCTGCGCTTTGATAGCTGCCGGCTGGTGGAACTGGAGAACCAGATTCTCGGCTTCGAGCGCGAAGGCGACCTTCCCGGCGCCATGATCCCTTACGTGTACTTCGAGTATCTGCGCAAAAAGGAAGCCAGCCGGATCGTCCCCATCCTGCACCACAACGCGATCGACATCCTCACGCTGGCCTGCCTGACAGCGATTGTGCCGCGCGCGTTCCAATCCCCCGAGGAAGCGCCGCTCACGCACGGCGCCGAGATGGTAGGCTTGGCGCGCTGGCTTTGCCGCTGCGAGCAGCACGACAAGGCGCTTACCCTTTTCCGCCGAGCCCTCGACAAAGGCCTGCGTGATGAGCTGATGTTTCGAACCATGTGGGACGTGGCTCGATTGGAACGGAAACTCGGTCGCGAAGATGCAGCGCTGGCGGTCTACTCAGACCTGGCGAGCGGGCGCAATCCTTTCCGCCTCCCAGCGCTGGAAGAACTCGCCAAATATTACGAGCATAAGGAGCGCAACTACAGCATGGCGCTGGAGTTCACCCTTACAGCTCTGTCACACAGCGACTCCGACGCGCTCCGCCATCGAAAAGCGCGATTGGAACGGCGGGTGGCGAAGAAGGCGTCGGCCGCATCGGCGAGACTTATATGATGCGAATCGTTCGGGCATTATTGCTGGCAGCTGCAACGCTTAGCGCGCGTGAGGTGGCCATTACGATTGACGACCTGCCACGCGGCGGAGACGGCATCCGCGAATTCGAAGCTACGCGGCAGATGACGACCAAGCTGCTGGAGCCATTCCGTCTCGGCAAGATTCCGGTGACTGGCTTTGTGAATGAATGCCGGCGGCCGGAGGAGCTTCCGGAGCTTCTGGCGATCTGGAGGGCTGCGGGTGCGGACCTGGGCAATCACACCTGCTCGCACCCGGACCCGAACTCAGTTCCGGTTGCCGACTACCTTGCTGACATCGACAAAGGTGAGGCGATTACGACTAAGGTACTCGGCCGCCGCCCGCGCTACTTCCGTCATCCCTTTCTGCATACCGGTCCGGACGCCGCCGCCAAGCAGGCCATCGACGAGCACCTTCAAAAGCGCGGCTACATTGCTGCCCCGGTCACGATGGACAACTCCGATTACATGTTCGCCGCGGTATACACGGCGGCGCCGAGACCCGAGGAGGCAAAGCGGATTCGCGCCGCCTACCTGGCGCACATGGAAGCGGTGTTCGATTTCTTCGAAAAGCGCTCGGTGGAAGTTGCCGGGCACGAGATCCGGCAGATCCTGCTGATCCACGCGAATCAACTCAACGCCGACGCGCTGCCGGAGCTACTCGAGATGTTGAAGCGACGCGAGTACCGCATCGTGACGCTGGATCGTGCGATGGAAGACGAAGCCTACCGGTTGCCAGATAATTACGTGGGGCCGAGCGGCTTTTCGTGGATTCATCGCTGGTCCAGAACCAAGGGCATGGCTCCCAAAGCCGAGCCCGACGAGCCCGCTTGGATTCTGGAGGCTTACAACAAACGTCAGGCCCCGTAGCGGCGAAGGCGGAGAATATTCAGCACCAGGTAGGCATGAACCATCGCCCGAGTACTTGCATCCTGCCGGGCCCCGGGCTTGATGCTCGCCCACGATGTAGGCGAACGTCAGGATCGCGATGGTCTTGGGTCACCGCCAGCAACTCCAGAAGCAAAACAGGAACATCCGGATGATTGCGATGGATGGACGAAGGGAGATTGAAGGTCTGCGGGAACCTCGCCGTTATCGTCAGGCCGACGTACACGCGCATGGCCGGCTTCAGAGCAGCGAGTTCAGCGGCTTCCAGTCACGTTTTTGCGACTCAGCCACCGCCGCATAGGTGACGTACCCGTTGTAGGTATTGACGCCCTCGCACATAGCAGGACTTTGCGCGCAGGCAGCTTCCAGTCCCTTGGATGCAAGCTGCAGCACGTAGGGGAAGGTCGCGTTCGTCAGACCGAAGGTTGACGTGTGCGGCACCGCCGCCGGCATGTTGGAGACGCAGTAATGAAGAACGTCGTCGACGTAATACGTCGGGTCGGTGTGCGTCGTCGGGTGCGAGGTCTCAAAGCAGCCACCTTGATCGATCGCCACGTCCACTACGACCGCGCCGCGCTTCATGGATCGGATCATGTCTCGGCGTACCAGCTTGGGAGCCGCCGCGCCGGGAATCAACACCGCGCCAATTACCAGATCAGCAAGCCGCAGCGTTTCGCGAATCGTCCAGGTGTTCGATGCCAGCGTCACGATCTGGCTGTTGTAGATGTCGTCGAGCGCCCGCAGGCGCTCCAGGTTCCTGTCGATGACCGTGACGTGTGCGCCCAGCCCGACCGCCATCTTGGCTGCATTGTGTCCCACCACACCGCCCCCGAGGATTGCCACGTTCGCCGCAGCCACTCCGGGAATCCCGCCCAGCAGAATGCCGCGGCCGCCGTTTGGCGCTTCCAAATACTGAGCGCCTACCTGAACTGCCATCCGACCCGCCACTTCGCTCATGGGGGTGAGCAGCGGTAAAGACCCGTCGCTTTCGCGGATGGTCTCGTACGCGACGGCATTCACCTTTTTCTCCAGCAGGGCTGCCGTCAGTTCCGGCAGCGGAGCCAGATGCAGATACGTGAAAAGCATCAGGCCCGGCCGCATCAGGTCGTATTCGGACGGCTGGGGTTCTTTCACCTTGACGACCAAATCCGACTTGCCCCAAACTTCCGCGGCAGTCCCGACAATCTCCGCGCCGAACTCTTCGTACTCGGCGTCGGCAAGCGTGCTCTTGACGCCTGCGCCGGTCTCGATGAGAACGCGATGGCCCGCTTCCACAAGGGCGCCAACACCGCTGGGGACTAATCCGACTCTTGCTTCGTGGTCTTTGATTTCTTTAGGAACGCCAACAATCACTGTAACGGCTCCGGTTTACCGGCCACTTGCGCTAAGGGCTCGCGTTTGGGACCGAGGCCCAATGCGATCAGCGACAACGCGCCCAGCTTACCGTCGGGGTTCAAATTCTGCGTTTGTTGAAACTGCTTCAGGGCCACGACCCATTCAGGCCCCCATTCGCCCGTGGCGGGGCC
>DASQDN010000091.1:0-8158 GCA_035634155.1 Bryobacteraceae bacterium
TGATGCCGAGCTCGTTGTTCTCGCACAGCGAGTTCATTGCGCGCGTCACCGAGTCGATGGTTGTGGTGCCGATTCTCACCACCAGGATGGTACCCGAGCAGAGGGTCGAAAGCAGGTTAGCGTCGGCCGCGAACAGTAATGGCGGGCTGTCCAGGACCACCCAGTTAAAGGCCCGCGGCAACTGGTCGGCTAGCAGCTTCATCTCACGCAGATTGAGAAGCTCAAGGGGATTGATGACCGCGTCGCCGGCCGGAAGAATATAGAGGTTCGTAGTGCCGACACGCTTGATGCAATCTTCCAGGTTGGCTTTTCCGGTCAGATAATCGGTCAGACCAGGAGTACGTTCTACCTGAAATAGGTTGTGGACAATGGGTCGTCGGAAGTCGCAGTCGACCAGTAGCGTCGGATTGCCTTCGAGTTGCGCTTCGGCCAGGGCGAGGTTCACCGCGGCGAACGACTTGCCTTCTGCTGGCGAAGGACTCGTGATCACCACGGTGTGAATCGGCTGCAACGTCTGGAGGTGATTCAGCCGCGTTCTAAGCGTGCGGAACTCTTCCGCCGGCGCTTCATGCGGCTTCGACATGTCGATCAGGTGTGAGTCGGGTGAGGGCGCGAACGGCACGCGAGCAACGCGCGACAAGAACTCGGGACCCAACATCAGGCCACCGGTGAGCAACTGGGCGGCAGGTGCGCTCGCCACAGCGGCCGGCGCCGATGAGGTCTCAACTACAACGGGCGCCTCAACGGTTTCTGAAACATTCAAGCCGGATTGCTCGGCTCTTCGCAACGCATCGTGAACTCGACTCATGGAACTGTTGTGTACCTACTTTGTCGCGTAATAGTAAAAGGCCGCACCGGTCATAACCACGATCCCCACCAGGCAGGCTGTGGACCAGGCGAGCCACGTCAGGCGCTTGCGCCGCCGAACGACCAGGTCATTCTCCAGCAGCGGCACGCTGCCCAGAATCGTCAATTGCGTATAGGCCCGGACGTCCTTCAAGTTCTTCAGCGACGTATCCTTAGCCTCGCGGGCGCCGGCGAGCATCAAACCGATGACAAGCCCCAACCCGAGGCCGGCGCCAATGATCATCGGCCGCTTGGGTTCGGTGGGATCGGTAGGAAGCGACGCGGGATCGAGCAACTCCAAAGTCTCGCCCTGCTGGCGACGCTCTAAGTCCTCTGCGATTTGCGATTGCGAACGCTTCTTATTCAGCTCATCGTATTTAAGCTTGGCCACTTCGTAATCGCGGACGATGTCCTGATATTGCTGCTGGCTGACCGGTGTCGATTCGATCCGGCCCTGCAGCATTTTGATCTGCCGCTCGGCACTGGCGATGTCGGTCGAATAGTTCTTCGCGTCTTCGTCCTTGCCCTTCAGTTGCGCTTGGAGCCGCTCGATCATCGCATCTAGCCGCTGACGTTCGCGCTCGATCATAGGGTCCACGCGCCTGGAAGTAGCTGGCGTTTGCTTAGCCGACGCCACCTCTTCTTCTTCAACAACCGCGTCCCGCATTTTCTTGGCGACCGCGAGCTGGCCGACAACACGTTTAACGTCGGGGTGAACTTCCGTATACCGTTGCCGGAGACTGGACAGCGTGGCTTCGATTCTCATGATGTCGTTATCCAGAGCGGTTAGCTTCTCGTTCTTCTGCCGTTGCACCGCGTTCTCGGTCGTTGGAACAATCGACTCACGCTGGTTCTTCAACGCGCGCAGATCGGCTTCGATCAACATCTTGTCCTGACCTACCCGCGTCATCGCCTGATTCAGGTTGGAAATACGGTTTTCGAGCATCTGCATCTGAACCAGATTCTGCTGCGCCTGCTCCGGAAGTCTGCCGGCGGAGGTGGTCCGGAACGAAGTCAGTTTGCCTTCGATGGATTCGAGTTCTTTCTTTGCCGAGTCGGCTTGGTCCTTCAGGAACTGCGTGGTAAGTACAGAGGAAGTGGTGCGCTCCCGCGCGTTCTCACTGATGAAACGGCTCACCAGGTCGGCCGTCACCTTGTGGGCCACCGAACGGTTCTCGTAGGAGAAGGCGATCCGGAACGCGGAAACCTGCTTATCCCTTTCCCCGAGTGGCGCCACCGGCCCGATATTGATGTCGCGGCGCATCTGTTCGACCACGTCTTCCAGCGGCTTCCGGGAACGGTCGCGCGGATACAAGTTGTACTGCGTAATCATGTTGGTCAGCGTCGCGCGGCTCGATATCGTCTGATACATCGAGTTAATGCGCTGCGACATCTGACTGTTCACGTTGCTCGGGACGTAGCTTTCGGGAACCTGCGACGGGACAACACGGATGGTTGCCTGCGAGACGTAGGTATTCGGCCACACACACGCGACAACCGTTGCCACCACCAAACCTGCAAATGTCGGGCCCAAAATCCAAGCCTTGTGCCGGCGG
This sequence comes from Bryobacteraceae bacterium, assembly GCA_035634155.1. Classification (GTDB taxonomy): domain Bacteria; phylum Acidobacteriota; class Terriglobia; order Bryobacterales; family Bryobacteraceae; genus DASQDN01. Next base: position 2,403 of record DASQDN010000091.1, read on the forward strand.
AGGATGTCAAAGTAATCCTCTACGTCGAGCGGACGGCGATTGACGCTCGTGTACGCCTCGGAATTGGGCATCATCGGAAACGACTGCATCAGAATAATCCTCGTAAACCTTAAGGAACGTAGATCAGATCGCCGGGCTCGAGCAGGATGTTTTGTTCCGCGCTCTTCCCCCTCACGACATCTCTGTAGTTGAACTTAAACGTCTTGCCCTTGCGAAGGATCGTGATCTTCTTCGTGTCGGCGAACTCGCGAAACCCACCCGCATTGGTCAAAGCCTCCAATACGGTCGTAGGTACTACCAGCGGAAAGGTCCCAGTGCGATTCACCTCGCCGGTGATGTAATACTTTTTGCTCTGTACGGCCTGGAGCGATACAAAGACATCGGGTTTAATGATGTGTTCCTGCAGGGCCTCAGTGATCTTGTTCTTTAAACCTTCCGGAGTTTCGCCGGCGGCCATGATCTCGCCGATCAACTGCATCGTGATCTTTCCGTCGGGACGCACCTGCACGGCATTGGAAAGATCGGGTTCACGCCAAACCCGGATCATCAGAATATCTTCAGCACCGATGACGTAGGTCTTAGGGTCTACCGGAGCCGCAGTCGGCTGTGGCGCGATCGCCACAGGGGTTTTCACCGCGTTCTCGGCTTCTTCTGCTGTCTTGGCCGTCGCTGGACCCAATTCCTGCTTGTCGCTCTTATCCGTCGCGTCCGTAGGATTAGCCCGCTGCACAGGCTGCTGCGCAAAAGCCATTCCCATAGTTAGAATGAAGAAAACCACCACGCGCCACGCGCGGTTCCCAGCTAAACGCATCTTCGCTCCTAGTGTCGACAGCGTGACCTTTCTCACAAATCCGAAGCCCTTCTATTGTACCGCACAGCCCTACCTATGCCCTCCCGCAAGGACGATCCGAAGCAACAGTTGCGCGCCGATATCATAGACGCATAACTACAACCCTATGACATACTTCCTAGCGAAGACTGAGCCGTCAACATACTCTATCGACCAACTTCGCCAAGAGTTGAGAACAACTTGGGACGGAGTTAAAAATCCTCAAGCTGTCCAGGCGATTCGGGCCATGCAGCCCGGCGACCGCGTCTTCATCTACCACAGCGGCGGACAGTCGGCCATTGTGGGTCTCGCCGAAGTGCTCAGCAAGGCCCGCCCCGATCAAAACGAACCCAAATCGATGGTCATTGACCTAAAGTACGTAAGCCATCTAACACCCCCGACCGGACTCGCTGAAATCAAGCAAAGCAAGCTCTTCGACGACTGGGCACTCGTCCGGCAAAGCCGTCTTTCCACGATGGCCGCGCCCGACCGGTTCGTCGACTGGATGCGCGAACGATACCCGGACGCCAAGCTTTAAGCCGCGACGACGCCCGCCCGCTTGAGCAGGGTGTACACAAGAGCTATCGGCAGACCGACGACATTGCAGTAATCCCCTTCGATTCGGGGGATGAACTTCGAGGCTGCTCCCTGGATTGCGTAAGCCCCCGCCTTCCCCATCGGTTCGCCCGTCGCCACGTAATTCGCGATCTCAACCTCGGTAAGGGCGGAAAAATGGACGATTGTCTCGCAAACGTCCAACTCAAACTGCGCCCCGTGCTTCAGGCAAACTCCCGTCAGCACGCGATGCCATCTGCCGCTGAGCATTTGCAGCATCCGCCGAGCGTCCTCGACATCGGCCGGCTTCTCCAGAACTTGATCGTCAACTACCACCACGGTGTCCGCGCCAAGCACCAGCTCGCCTGGCACCGCGGATGCCTTACTTTGAGCAAGCCGGCGCACGTAATCGTCGGCCGACTCGCGGGGGGCAAGCTCTTCCGGCACATCGGCAACTATCACTTTAAAGGGGATACCGGCGCGTTCCAGCAACTCGCGGCGGCGGGGGGATTGCGAGGCAAGGATCAGCATCGGCGCCATGGTAGCAGGTGCTAGAATCAGGACTTCGCACACGGGAAAACGGGAGACGGATGGAACGGGCCGGGCGTGTTCTGGGCAAACTTAAACTCGCAAAGCAGGGTGTTTCCGATGAGGAAATCGCCCGGTCGGCGTGGTCTGCCGCCGTCGGGCCGAAGATCGCGCTGAAGACGCACGCCGTGGGCATGGTTCGGACGCGCCTGGTGGTCGAAGTGGAAGACGCGGTCTGGCAGAAGCAGTTATGGACCCTGCGCGGCCAGATCCTTAAACGGCTGGAGCAGGTACTCGGCCGCGCCATTGTCGAGGAACTCGAATTCAAGATCGCCGTTCCACGGATCAAGCCGGTCCGCGTCGAAGCATCGCGCGCGTCCGAGGACGAAGCAGACCGCATTCTGGACCCGACGTTCCGGTCCGTCTACAAGGCCTCACGGAAAAGAGCAACCGCTTGAAAATCACCGAACAGGAAGTACGATACGTCGCCGACCTGGCGAACCTGCGCCTGGACGAGCAGGAAGTGCACCGGATGGCGAAGGACTTGGACGAGATCCTAACGCACATCGACAAGTTGAACGAGCTCGACACGGAAGGCGTGGAGCCGATGGCGCAAGTCCTGTACCAAGCCGAGGAGACCGCCACCCTGCGGGAGGACGTGGAACACACGCCGCTGGGCTCGGACACGGCTCTCCAGAACGCCGCCATTTCAGGCGCCGGCCACTTCAAGATTCCACGGGTGATCGAACGCTGACGCGATGAACATCCCGACGCTTACCATCGACCAGATTCGCAGCGGGCTGCGATCAAAGGCTTTCAGCGCGACTGAACTCGCACAGCAATCGCTCCGCTTTGCCGAGGCCGAGAACCCGAACACCAACGCCCTCATCACCATCAGCCATGAACGAGCGCTGCAAGCGGCTGCTCGGGTAGACCGTCAGCTCGAAGCAGGAGAGCAGCTTGGGCCGCTGGCCGGCGTGCCTATCGCAGTGAAGGATGTCATTGTCACCAAGGGGCTTCGCACCACCTGCGGGTCCAAGCTCCTGGAACACTACATCCCTCCCTACGACGCCACGGCCGTAATCCGCCTCGAGCAAGCCGGGGGCGTCATCATCGGCAAGGCAAACTGCGACGAGTTTGCGATGGGCTCCTCCAATGAGAACTCGGCCTATGGCGCGGTGCGGAACCCGGTCGATCCTGAGCGCGTACCCGGCGGATCGAGCGGCGGTTCGGCCGCCTCGGTCGCTCAAGGAACCTCCGTGGTGTCGCTGGGCTCAGATACCGGAGGATCAATCCGCCAACCCGCGTCCTTCTGCGGAGTTGTGGGCGTGACGCCGACTTACGGCCGTGTGTCGCGCTATGGATTGACGGCCTTCGCAAGCTCCCTCGACCACATCGGACCATTCGCGCGAAACGTATCGGATGCAGCCACGCTGCTGCAGGCGATTGCGGGACGCGACCCTCACGACGCCACTTCCGCCGAAGCGCCTGCGGTCGACTACCACTCGGCCATGGACGGAAACGTTCGGGGCATGAAGATCGGCCTTCCCAAGGAATACTTCAAGGGCCTGGCGAGCGAGACCGGCGACCTCATCCAGAAAGGCATCGACGCGCTTCAGAAGCTTGGATGCGAAGTGCGAGAAGTGAGTCTGCCAGCGACCGATTATGCGATCGCGTGCTATTACATCATCTGCACGGCCGAAGCGAGCTCGAACCTGGCCCGCTACGACGGCGTGCGCTACACCCGAAGAGCGGCTGAGGCGGATTCTCTCGTCGGGATGTACAAGGCGACACGCGGAGAGGGATTCGGGGCTGAGTGCAAACGCCGAATCATGCTCGGCACGTATGTCTTGAGCGCCGGTTACTATGATGCGTATTACTTGAAGGCGCAGAAGGTGCGTGCCCTCATCCTAAAAGACTTCACCGAGGCATTCAAGGAAGTGGACGCCCTGGTCACGCCGGTCTCGCCCTTCCCGGCCTTCAAGCTCGGGGAGAAGCTCCAGGACCCGATGGAGATGTATCTGTCCGACATCTACACCATCACCGGAGACTTGGCCGGAATCCCCTGCATGAGCGTGCCATGCGGCTCCACCGCCGCCGGATTGCCGGTCGGAATGCAGATCCTGACGAAGCACTTCGATGAAGCCGGCATGTTCAAGTTGGCCGATGCCTTCGAGCGGAACGGCGGAGCGCGGTAGTCATGGCGAACGCCGCGGATCGGGGCATCCGCATCCAGTACGATACCGAGCGCAAGATCCGGGTCCGCAACAAGCTGTACTACCGCGTGAACCACTGGCCCATCTGGATCACCGTCTTCTTTCTAGTGCCAGGGCCCTTGACGTTTGACTTGTTTGAACACGGCTTCGACTGGCGCATGGGTCTCTGGTTAACTGTCGTGCTTGCAGGAACCGGTATTGCAGGGTTGCGCGGCAAACTGCCCGGTTGCGAAGCTGCTCCGTACATCATCCGATTCACGGAAGACAAGCCGAATCCGCTGTACCGCCGCGTCTGCTACACCTTCGCCTGGGGCGCGGTGATCAGCTATATGCTCCTCAATACAACCGGACTCTTCGTCGCCGCGCTCACCGGCAAGTGGCTGATGAAGCAGATTTACCAGTACGCCTATTTCCCGCTGGTTGGGTTCGTTTGGTTATTCGGCGCGCTCGGACGACTGCCTCGCGTACTGCCGTCGACCAAAGGTGAGGGTCACGAGCGCCGTTACTTCTACGGCTCGGTATGGGCGGTAAGTGTGGCTCAGCCGGTGCTCGGGCTGTTGTGGCTGTGGCTGCCGAAGAATGAGACCACCAACGTGATTAAGCTGGTCGTGTTCCTTGGGATTCTGGTGTTCATGGGGACGCTCGCTTATTTCGGCCGCTTACCGCGCACCGCGCCGATCGTCCCCGGCCAACTCGCTGTATCCGATTAAGCCTGCGCGGCTTCCGCTTCGCCGACCACAGGATTCCGCAATTCGCCGATCCCCTGAATATAGATGACGCACTCGTCTCCCGGCTTGAGCCAGCGCGGCGGATTGTAGCCAAGGCCCACGCCTTTCGGCGTACCCGTCGCTACGACATCGCCCGCCTGCAAGGTCATCACGCTGGATAGGTACTCGACCAGCTCAGGGATGCGGAAAATCAGCTCGCGCGTGTTCGAGTCCTGAAGCACCTCACCGCTGACGGTCATACGGATATCGAGCTCGTGCGGATCTTCAATCTCATCCGAGGTCACGATCCACGGACCCATGGGGCAGAACGTGTCGAAGGCTTTTCCGATCATCCATTGCGAGGTGCGCAACTGGAAATCGCGCGCACTCACATCGTTGATGATGGTGTAGCCGAAGACGTGCTTCTTCCAATCCTTGGCCTTGATGTAGCGCCCGCCTTCGCCGATAACGAACGCGAGTTCGGCTTCGTAGTCGGGCTTCTCGGAAGCTTTAGGAAGGACGATGGGATCGTTTGGCCCGATGATCGCATTCGCAAACTTGTTGAAGACCACCGGAATGGTCGGGATCTCCATCTTCGATTCGATGGCGTGATCGCGATAATTGAGGCCGATGCACAGGAGCTTTGCCGGCTTCGGCACGGGAGCGCCAATCGTCACCTTCGACAGCGGGAGAATGGCTTCCGCCGGCGCCTTCCCAAGGTAGTCGGTGATCGGTCCTCGCGCCATATCCCAGTTCTCAATCAACGCAGTGGGAGTGGGGCAATTAGCGCCCAGAGAGACGACGGTGTCTTCGCGCAGGATTCCCACTTCGGGCGCGGTCTCGGCATTCCTCCGAAACGTGACGATTTTCATGTGTTTGTGTTTGGCCTCGCTAAACGGGCAATTGTATCATCCGAGTGGA
>DASQDN010000092.1:0-7135 GCA_035634155.1 Bryobacteraceae bacterium
GTGATCACGAATTCCGAGTATCGGGTGGAAATCGCTCCCGTAGAGACCTGGGAAGAGAAGACAACTACGTATTTCATCGGCGATGGCGGGAAGGTGCTGGGTAAGACGTTTGATCGGAATGCGGTGTACCGCTTTACCGGGAACGAAAAATACGTACGGGCGCGCGTGGAGTCGTCGGGAGGCGCAAAAGCGTGGACGCAACCCGTATTCCGGCAAGCGACTGCGGCGAAGTGATGCCTGCTTCGGACCCTGCCGCCTTCGAGCGCGAACAAGTGGACAAGCAGATTCTAGTGGAGACTATCGGGTCCGTGTTGTGGTTCCTGATGGACGGCTTTTGGATGTTGAACCAGGGGTCGCCAGCCAAGGCGATGGTGTTGCCCACCCTTGGAGTGAACCTGTGGGTCTTTCGATATACAAGACGGTCGATGGGTCAGATATGTGTTGTGGGCGCAATGAATTCGTGGCTGCTGATGAATATCTCGTGGATGATCGGGGACCTCGACAAAGATCCTCGGGGCCTCACCGTCGCGCGCGCGATGTTTGCAGCCGGCATGGTGCTGCTGGCGGTGGCGGCGGCGCGTAACGCCGTGGATCGCAAGTCGTTGATGGATGTGCTCGGTCGCTTCCGACGTATGCGGATGTGAGTTCCCGGACAGCTACATCCTGTCTCAATGACCCGTTCTGGCTGCGGAATCCGCCTCCTGAAATAGCTACACTAGGAGACCAAATGCCCTCGAACTTCCGTGAGTTTTCCGTGGCCGACCTGTCGTCGCTGCTTGCCGCGTACCCATTTCGCCGCAACATCGAAAGCATTCACCTGCATCACACGTGGCGTCCGAACCATTCGCAATATCGAGGGCTATCCAGCATCGAAGCGATGGACCGCTTCCACACCGAGCAAGGCTTCGGCGGCCTGGCGCAGCACCTGACGCTTTCGCCGGAAGGGACGCTGTGGACGGGTCGCGATTGGAACCGGCGGCCCGCCTCGGCGATCGGCTTCAACGGCAATGCAGGCACGGGTCCATTCATGATCGAGATGATCGGCGACTTCGACACTGGTCAGGACTCGTTCGGCGACCCACAAAAGGCGGCGGCGATTCGGACAGTGGCCATTCTTCTCGAGTTCTTCCGGTTGCCTGTCAGTCGACTGAAGTTTCACAACCACATGTCGAAGAAATCGTGCCCCGGAACCGCCATCGATTACGACGCCTTCTGCCGTGAGGTGGAGGCGGAGATGACCAGCCTGGGCCGGGACGCGGTTTCCACAGGCAAACCGAGGTCCGGGCCGTTTTCGCAGGCCGCGCGCGCGGGAGCGCCCAATTCAGCCGCCATCGCCGATCTCGTCGATAGTCTCCGCGCTGGCGAGTCCGCGAGTCGAGCGCTGGATGCGGACGCCGAGCCGACGGAAGAGTTCGCGAATCGCGATGAGGCCCTGGCGATGAGCGGCTCGGATGTGCCTCCAGCGACCCGAGGGGGCGGCCGCGAGTTGACGCCGGAGGAACTGGAAGAGCTGCGTCCCTACGCGATCAATCTCCGTCACGGCAGATTGTCGGGAGGCGGCGTCTTCAATACCTCCAAAGCTCATGTGGAGGCGATCTTCCGCGAGCATCTGGTGAAAGCGTACGAGGCCAAGAAGCAAGGTGAGCCGTTGCGGATCGTGTTCTGGGCGCACGGCGGACTGGTGAGTGAAGCCAAGGGTCTGGCGATTGCGCACCTGCAACATAAGTGGTGGCTGAAGAATGGCTGCTACCCGATTCACTTCGTTTGGGAGTCCGGTCTGCTGGAGACCCTGCTTCCTTTTATAGGCCGCGGCGTTTCGCGCGACATTTTCGACTTCACGTCCGACTTTGCAATTGAACAGATCGTTCGCGTGCCCGGCAGCGCTGTCTGGGGCTTAATGAAACTGAGCGCCGAGACGGCGTCGACAGCCGAGGACGGCGGAGCGCTGTTCGCCGCGCGGCTACTCGCCGAGTTCTGCCATTCGCACCCTGAGGTGGAGCTGCATGCTTGCGGACATAGCGCCGGATCCATTTTCCATAATCACTTCCTTCCCGCATGCCGGCAGTCGGGTGTGCCGAGCTTTGAATGGGTTCACTATCTGGCGCCCGCAGTCCGAGTGAAGAACTTCCTGGAGAAGTTGCATCCGCTGATCGGCAATTACATCAAGCGGATCTCCATCTACACGATGCGAGAGGCCTTGGAGAAGGACGATCACGTCGCCAAGGTGTATCGCAAGAGCCTGCTGTATCTAATCCGGAATGCGATGAATTTTGAGTTCCGTTCCGACATTCTCGGGTTGGAAGAATGCCTTTTGGAAGACGAGACACTTAAGAAGACATTCGGTCTGGCGGGACACTCCTCCAGTATTGGCGATTGTGTCTTCTCCAAGTCACCCTCCGACAGTGGGCGGAACGCGAGTCGGTCGACGACGCACGGCGGCTTCGATAACGATCGCCCAACGATGCACTCCATCCTTCGCCGCATCGCAAAGATAAATGACACCGATCCTTTGAAAGAGGATTTCCCGGTTGAAGTCAGTCGCGATTCCTTTGCGAGTCTGGAGGTTTCCGCGCCGGCCGGATTTTCGATCCCGGCTGCACCGGCGCTGCATCTTGGCCACGCGCGGCCCACGGGCGGCAGCGGGAAAGCGATTGCGCTATGCGTCGGAATCGATACGTATCCGACAGCTCCATTGGCCGGTTGTGTGAACGACGCGAAATTATGGGCGTCGACTTTTCAGGCGCTGCGCTTTGACGAAGTTCGCATGCTGGTGAATGGCGAAGCGACACATCAGCGCATGTCCGCTGAACTGACGCGATTGATCGGCGAAGCCCGTCCGGGCGATTGCGTTGTATTCCAGTACGCGGGGCATGGAACGCAGGTACCCGACATGGATGGCGACGAAGAACGCGGAGAAGATCAGGCATTCGTTCCGGTCGATTATGAGGCTGGAAAATTTCTGATTGACGACGAGGTGCGGCTGATCTTTTCCCGCATTAACTCCGGTGTCAATCTGACGTGCTTCATTGATTGCTGCCATTCCGGAACCATCACGCGGATGCTCGGGGAAGGGCCGCCGCCGCTGGCGCCCGGTGAGCGGGCCCGGTTTCTGAAGTTGAAGGAAGCCGAGAAGAATCGCTACCGTGAGTTCCGAGCCGCGAACCCTGTGGGCCGCTCGCAGTCGGGACATTACGCGATCACTTTCTCCGCATGTCAGGACGTGGAGGTCGCGCTGGAAAATGCGGGGCAGGGCGATTTCACGCGGCGGGCGGTCCCGCTGCTCCGTTCAGGCTTCCGTCAGGTCTCGCATTCCGAGTTTCAACGGCAGGTGACGAACGCGTTCGGATCGGCGCCGCGCCAGAACCCTCGTCTGGACTGCGATCCAGCTCTGTCGGGCGCAACCCTGCTGGCATGCATCGGTAACGGCGCCTTGCAAACCTCGGAGAATGCGTCCACAAATAGCAGTCGAGCTGTTATCGATACGGTTCAAGCGAACTTGCGCAAAATGATTGACGACCTGGAACGGTTGAGGTAGGAACGCGGTGTCCTTCCGATTAGGAACGCGAATCACGAAGCCGGCTTCATGTCGCCCATACAAGCGGAAGCCCGACGATCCCGTGTTTCGGCCGCTTCGCATCTACACGCTGGACCCGCTGGTGTCGCGGTTCCAGGGGGCTGTGGCCACCGTTCAAGTTCCTTATGAACCTCTGCGGCCGGGGCCTATCGGCAGCACGCTTGAGATCTTGTGCGGCGATGGATTTCAAGAGAATGAACCCGCCGACCTGGACAGCCCTCGGGTACTGATCGAGAACGGCTACGCGCCCTCGATGACGAACCCGAAGTTCCATTATCAGATGGTTTATGCCGTCGTCTCGCTGGTTTGCGTGGCCTTCCGAAAAGCGCTGGGGCGGCAGATTCCTTGGGGCTTCGATGCTCCCAGGCTTCGCATCCGGCCGCACGTTCCCGAAATACTGGATGCTTGCTACGACAAAGCGACAGGCGAACTGCGGTTTGGCTATAGCAAGGACAAGGACGGCCGGTATGTGTTCACGTCGCTATCTCACGATGTGATTGCACACGAAACATCGCATGCGCTGCTCGATGGACTGCGGGCGCACTTCAACCATCGCTCAAACCCGGAAGTGCAGGCTTTTCACGAGGGATTCGCGGACGTCGTAGCCATTCTGCAGCACTTCTCCTACCCGGAAGTCTTACGCGCAGCGATTCAGAAAGCCGGCGGCGATCTGGCGCGCGCAACCCTGCTCACAGAGATCGCAAGCCTACTTGGTCATGAGATCCCGCATACGTCCGATCGCTCGGGTGTAAGGAGCGCGGTTGCCGATCCGGTGGCAGATGCGCATGAACCGCATGAGCGCGGGACGAAGTTAGTGGTTGCGGTGTTCGACGCGTTCCTGACGATCTTCCGGCGCAAGGCCGCGCCGTACTTCCGCCTTGCCACCGGAGGGACGGGCGTTCTACCACCCGGAGCGCTCCCACATGAGCTTGTGGAAGTGCTCGCGGTGGTAGCGGCCAGGCTCTCGGAGCAGATCCTGCGGATCTGCATTCGTGCTGTCGATTATTGTCCGCCTGTGGATCTGGAATTGGGCGAATTCCTCCGCGCGATGATTACGGCGGATCGGGAACTGGCGCCGAACGATCCTTTCGGATATCGCGAAGCATTCATCGACTCGTTTCGCAAGCAAGGCATCTATCCCAGCGGAGTAAGTCTGCTGAGTGAAGACGCGCTGGTGTGGCAGCCCCCTGAGATGCGGATCCCCGAGATCGAAGGCTTGACCTTTGCCGAACTGCAGTTCGAAGGAGATCCGGCGAGTCCGGCGGGACCTTGTGAGTTAGAGCGTCAGGCCATAGCGCTCGGTCGCACGATTACGGACAAGCGATTTGCCGGAGTCTTCGGACTGGCGCCGGATTCGAGCGGAACTGACGTTCCCGTGATTGAATCGATTCGTACCGCTCGCAGAGTGGGCCCATACGAGTCAGTTGTTTTTGATCTTGTAGCTGAAGTCACTCAATGCCGTCACGTGGATGGCGTCAGAATCTTCGGCGGTTCGACGATCATCGTCGATCCCGAGGGCCGGGTTCGCTACAGCATCTCAAAGAACGTCCTGAGTGAACGCCGGCTGGAGGCCCAGCGCGAATATAGCTGTCGGCTGTAGTTGTGGCAGCGCCCACAATTGCCGGCGCTTCAAGAACAAAAACCGTCAGATGATCTGAACTTCAGGATACTGTGGGCGCGTTGGGCATCTCTAATAGGAGAAGACCACGCACAGGAGCAACTGAATCATGTACAACACGAAGGCTTATGCCGCCGCGGGTGAAACATCTCCGCTTGCGGCGACGACGATTCCGCGACGCGATCCCTCCGATCAGGACGTTCAAATCGAGATTCTCTTCTGCGGTATCTGTCACTCTGACCTGCACACTGTACGGAACGAGTGGAGAGAAGTCATGCCCACGGTGTATCCGTGCGTGCCGGGCCATGAAATTGTAGGCCGTGTCACGCGTGTCGGTTCGGGAGTGAAGAAGTTCAAAGCGGGAGACCTGGCGGCCGTGGGTTGCCTGGTCGATTCAGATCGCACTTGTCCCGAATGCCAGGCGGGACTGGAGCAGTTCTGCCCTAACTTCACGCTTACCTACAACTCACCCGACGCTCACTTGGGCGGCGTCACTTACGGCGGGTATTCGGACAGCGTGGTGGTGGACGAACGTTTTGTGCTGCGTGTCCCACCGAATCTGGACCTGGCGGGCACGGCGCCTTTGCTCTGCGCAGGGATCACGACTTACTCGCCGATACGTCATTGGCGTGTGAGTAAAGGCAAAATGGTGGGCGTCGTCGGGCTGGGTGGCCTGGGGCACATGGGCGTCAAGTTCGCGCACGCGCTCGGCGCGCACGTGGTCGTGTTTACGACGTCGCCGAGCAAGAAGGAAGACGCGCTTCGACTCGGCGCTGACGAAGTAGTGATCTCGCGCAACGCTGATGAGATGCAAAAGCACACCGGCAGCTTCGATTTCATCCTGGACGCCGTGTCGGCCGATCACGATGTGAACGCGTATATTCAGATGCTGCGGCGCGACGGGAACCTGACGCTGGTCGGTGCTCCGGAGAAACCTCTGGCAGTGGCTGCATTCGGCCTCATCTTCGGCCGCCGCAGCCTGTCGGGCTCGCCGATCGGCGGTCTGGCGGAAACGCAGGAGATGCTCGATTTTTGCGGCGAGCACAACATCACGTCCGATGTTGAAGTGATTCCGGTGCAGAAAGTGAATGAAGCTTATGAAAGGCTACTTCGCTCAGACGTGAAATATCGTTTCTCGATGGATATGGCGTCCTTGCGATCCGAGTAACGGCATGGGGTGCATCGTTCAGTAGATTCGAGGGCAAAGGATGCACCCCGCGCACTAACCGCCGATCACGAACGCTACTCCACGTATCGTCTCTTCAGGACGAAGGCTGCGACCCCACTGAACGTGAGTGCGACCGACATCGGCTCTGGCGCCGTGGACGAGGGAAAATCGCCAGGCGGCGTAATGTAGTCGTACCCGGACGCGGACGTGAGAATCGCATTCGTAACATTCCCCTGCGCATCCAAGATGCGATAGCCGCCGATGAGAGCCGTGCTGCCGAGGTCGGTTTGCACGGAACAAGGAGCGCGGCAACCGGCGATCGCTCGCAGAGCGACCGCAATATCCACGGATCCGTTCTCGAACGGAATGAAAGCCGTTCCTGTGTGCTTGTACTCCCACCTGCCATTGGTAAGCTCGAAAGAATCGAACGGGTTCGGAGAGAACGGAACTCCCTTTACGGTGTTGAAGGTTACGTCAGTGACCAACCCTTGCAGCAGTTCTGAATAGACGTGGAAGAAGCCGATAGAAACATCTTCCTGGTCGAACCCGTTGTCCAGAAAGCCATGCACCGAGTAGTCCAACAGTACGGCTCCAGTCGAGACGCCTCCTATATTCAGCGTGTCTGTGAAATAGACACTGAGGGAGCTATTGATCATGGAGTCGTCGTCCGCAGCGGAGGCTACCGACGCACGACTCGCCAGCCGTCCGAATCGGGTATGCCCTTCGTAACTAGCGGCACGGGACGTGTCCGGAAAGAAAACCGTATTAACCGGAT
>DASQDN010000093.1:0-6078 GCA_035634155.1 Bryobacteraceae bacterium
GACAACCTCATTACGAGTGCGGTTTCTACTGGATCGTCGTAGTACTCGGGACGGCTTCCGACTACGATAAAGCCCAGCTTTTCGTACAACTTACGAGCCACCATATTAGACTCACGAACTTCCAGAAAGATGTCGTCGGCAGCGATGGATTCCAGCAGCGCCGTGGCTACCCCTTGCCTGCGAGCCTCGGGCGCTGTCGCGAGATTCAGCACCTCCACCTCACCGGCGATGTCGCGCGTCACCAGGAAGCCTGCCACGGTTCCGGCGCGCTCGGCAAGGAAGACATCGAACTCGAAGTATGTCTCAGGCTCCCAGTGCGATGCGGTCTGGTATGCCACCTGAATGCGCCGCAACTCCGGAACATCGGCGCGAGTACCACGCCGCACCACAATGCCGGTGAGCAACTCGCTCCACATCCGCGACTGGAGTTGCCCGATCCGGCCCCACCCGTAGTGCTTCTCTACGAAAGCGCGACCCTCGGCCGCGATGTCGCTGCGTAGCTCGTGATCCTTCAAGAGGATCTCAATCGCCTCGGCAAAAACATCGGGCTCGTCGGCGATCCACACGTGAGTTCCCTGCTCCAGGCCAAGGCCGGCGCACCCGGACGTGGTCGACACCATCGCCCTTCGGCACGCCAACGACTCTAAAGCTTTCAGATTCGTACCCGCTGAGACCTGCGTAGGTACAACTACGACATTGGCAGCTTCGTAGAAGGGCCGGACATCACTGACAAAGCCGTGAATCTCGACGTCGGGATCCTGCGGCATGTCTCTCAGGTAGAGTTCAGGATTTGGCCCGGCTATGGTGACGAAGCGGACATTCGATAGCCGCGGCCACACTTGCTCCATGAACCAGCGGAACGCGACCACGTTGGGAAAGTGGCGGAAGGAGCCGACGAACAGGATCTGCCGCCCCGCGTGCTCGGGCGTGGGTTGGAATCGCTTGAGATCGACTCCGTTCGGGACGACGCGCACATTCGGCGCATGGCCTAATAGGCCGGCGTCCTTCTCCGACATGACAACCACGCGCGGGTACCTTCGAACCGCTTGGGTTTCGAACAGCCACCAGCGCTTCAAATCCCAATGAGCGCTCAGCCCCTTGTCGGTCGACGCTACCTGTTGATGCAAATCGAAGGTGACGTCGTGTTCCACCAGGATGTCGCCGCCGTAGCTCGCCATCTGCGTGTACTCCACCTGCATCACGCGCAGTCCGAAACGTTCCCGATAATCCCGGATCACCTCGCGAACGTACGCAGAGGCGAATTCATTTACCTCCGGCGGTCGGAACGAGGCCCAGCGCGGCTCACGATAGCGGGGATTCGGAAAGGCTACGATTCTTGAGCAGAAATCGAGAACGGGCGTATGGGGAATGCTGGCGGGCTTCTCGGCAAATGAAAACAGAAAGATGTCGAAATCGCGAGCGCCCTCGCGCAGCAGATTGTATATTCGGACGGCTCCGCCGTGGCTTAACGGATAGGGGAAATAGGGTGTCAGGACCGCCATCCGCGGCTTCCCTTCCCGCAAGGGCCGACCTTCGTATTCATGGTGCATGCTCGGCTTCACGGTGTGGTCTCGCCGAAACGGGAATAGCCATTTAGGCCGCAACCAGATGCGATCTAGCGGCACACCCATCATGAACAAGGTCGACGCGATAGGCGCCGACGGTCGCAAATGATGCCGTTCGAGGCGGGCGTTATAAGCCAGAATTTTGCGCGGCGCGTACCGAAACGCCGGCACAAAGCCGCCCGGCAGCAACGTCGGCGCGAGCCCGATGCGCTTGCGCAACACCAGCATCCGGAGATCCTCGATCGCGATACTGGTGACGCCTTCGATCTCCAGGTGCGTGACGGCATAGTGCTCGCGACCTGGAAGAAGAGAAAGCACTTCGGCCATCATGGCTCGCGCAAGCACCTCAGGACCGATGGGGAAACTCACGATGATCGCCTCAGGGTCCTTGCCCAACAACTGCCACAGCTTGCGCTTGAAGCTCATCGCCGGCCGAACGCGTATCTCAACAGGAGCGCCGAGATCAGCGGCAGCGATGAGATCGCCAAACACACCGGCTGCCATCCGTATTTCTCAGACGAACCACCGATAACAGGCGAGAGAAACGCCTGCATGAGACCGAATACACCGGTCAGCAGCGACACGGCGAAGCCTGCGCTCACGCTGCCGAACAGGTCGAGCGGGAGCGAATAATAATTCACGCTCAAGCACGTGGTGGCAAACAGGCTCACGCAAACCGCCGCTATCGCGATGGCTGGGGCCGGAGCCATGGGAGCAAGCGCCGTCGCGAAGGCAAATACCGCCGCCCCTATGGAGATGTTGATGCGTACCCGAGTCACCTCCGATCCCGCGCGGATCGCTCGATTGGCCAGCCATCCCCCAAGCAAGCCGCCCAACGTCGCAAAGATCGGCGGAATCCAGGCATACCGGAGGTTCGCCTCTTGTCGCGTGAGGCCATACGACGTGACCAGAAAAACGGTCGTCCAGTTGGTCCAAAGGCTGTAGATTGTCATTGCGAGAATATTGGCGACTACGACAGCCTGGTAGCGGCGATCGCGCAGCATCTCGCGTACGCGGCTCCCCTTGGACGCTTCCGGCTCCACAAGCACCGGCGCCCGCCTCGCAATCGCCAACCAGAACGGAATCCAAACGAAGCCAAGCGCACCCGAGACGACGAAGGCCGATCGCCAACCGTACAACTCCGACATCCACTCGGTCAGCAGTGGCGCTCCCATACTTCCGAGTGTGAGCCCTACCTGACTCAATGCGCCGCCCAAGGCTCGATCCTCCGGCGGCAGGTACATCGCAAAGCCCTTGCCTGTCGCAGGGACGCCGCCGGATTCCGCAAGTCCCAAGAACGCTCGGCATGCGAGCAGAGCAAAGAACGATCCCGCCAGACCCGTGATCATTCCAGCCGTCGACCACAGCGCAACGATGATCGCGGTACCCCGCCGCAA
Organism: Bryobacteraceae bacterium; assembly: GCA_035634155.1. Lineage (GTDB taxonomy): Bacteria > Acidobacteriota > Terriglobia > Bryobacterales > Bryobacteraceae > DASQDN01. The sequence goes on from DASQDN010000093.1 coordinate 2,963, forward strand.
GCCCCACTGGTCGAGCAGGTGTCCCATCAGCGGCGAACTCAACGCGTAAACAATCGAGAACGCCGAAAAGATCGTGCCCACGTCTTCACGGCTCAAACGAAATTCGGTCTGAATGGTGGGCAGAAGCGCTGCCAGCACCATGCGATCCAGGTAATTGAGCGCCGACGACAGCACCAGCACGACAACGGCGAGCCAGCGCAGTCTAGCGGAAGGCAATCCGAATCACCTTCTTGGCTGCTCCTGGCTCGTACTCCACTTCCACCTTGCGTGGCCGTTTTTGCACGCCGCACGAGAACGTCTTCTCGCGCCCACCCGTGATCTCCACCGCCGATGCATCAGCCACCAGCAGCTTCATCACCGATCGCCCGGTCTGCACATGGAGCGTGGCTTGTTCATCGCGGCAGTCGACGCGCGCAAGCACTCCGGCCACCGTCTCCGAGTCGGGAGTCTCCTTGAACACGTCCAGCTTGCTCTCATCGATCGCCGGCTTGCCCGCATTTGCGCGAGCCTCGGCTTTACGGATTTCCATCAAAGCTCGATTCTTCAGATCCTGCAACTCCTGCTCGGTCTTGCGGCGCGCCTCCTCACGAGCCGCCATGTCCGCTTCAGCTCGTGCTCGCTCGCCGGCCGCGCGAAGCTGCCGCATCTGCTCTCGCAACGCAGGATCGTCGGTGGTGCGCTCGGCATTCGCCCACGATTTGGCAGCGTCCGCCATCAGCTTGGCCGACTCCTGCGCCCGAGCCATCGCTGTCCAGATTTCAGGATCATGTTGATCGAGCCCGGACGCCTTGCGGAGGGCGGCAAGTTTCTGCGCCGGGTGTGCCTCGATCGCCGCCAAGATCTTATACGGATCGGCCCACTTCGGATTGGCGGCTGCTGCCTTTTCGAGCACCGCCTTCTGTTCATCCTGCGGCAGAAGTTTCGCGTACTGTAGTAGGGCATAAGCTCCTTTAGCCTGGGCGAGCAGCGCCTTCGCCTTTTCCCGATCTCCGTTGCGAATCGCAACCAGACCTTGCCCTTCTACGTTGCCGAGTTTGTCGTACCCAGGGTCGCCGCCGCTGGCAAAAGCTACATCGGCGACAGCGAGGGCCGCCGACTTGTCATCTACTTCGTTCGGCAGGAACTGCTTCTGCGCATTGATCGGCTTAGCGGAAACGGGAACCGTGCCGTAATCGCCCGCTTCGATGTACTTATCGAGTTCGCGCTCGATATCGGATTCAGGTTTCTCGAACGCATTGCGATAAGACACGTCGGAGTCGATGCCCTTTCCGAGATTTGACAACAGCACCCGCAATCGCCCGCTATACTCAGGCCGCACGGCTAACATGTGCGCTCGGGACCAATCGCGATCCTTCATGGCCGGCGGGCGCCCGAGCGTTACGTATGTGCGATCTACATCCAGCGTCGAATACAACGTCACGAGCCCGCGACGGATCTTCGGCGGCACATGCCCGGGCCACGAACTCAACAGCACATCCACCACACTCGCCGCTGTGACAGGATTCATCGCATCGATGCTGCAGACCCACGCATCGCGAGCGAACCTTAGCTGCGGGCTTGTCGGCTTCTTCGGTTTAACAACTACAACACGAATCGGCCACACCGACGGCAAGTCCGGCTGTCCAACCGCAATCCCGATGGCATTCCGTAACTGCTCCAGGTAATTCAACGTCACCCGAGCTTCTTTATCGCCCGGCTCGCTCAATATTTCGAACGGGCCCGAACGAACCTCAGACCAACCGCCAAAAGCCAACAGTGGCAACAAAAATGGAATCAGGTAACGCACTTCAACTACCAGCCTAACGCGAGCCGCCGCGCAGCACGCGAATGCGATGCGCGTCGCTGTCGCCTATATAAAGCACGCCTTTATCGTCGACGAATACACCGTGCGGACGGTTCAGACGACACTTCAACGGATCGCCGTCAGGGCCGTCTCCTTTCTCACCCGTGCCCGCTACCGTGCTGATGATGCCGGTCTTCAGATCCACTCGCCGGATCGCATGATTCTCCGTGTCGGCCAGATACATCGCCCCATCGCGGGAAATCGTGATTCCTTTGGGACCGTTCAACGTCGCCGATAAAGCTGGTCCCCCATCGCCCGAGTGACCTTTCATCCCCGTACCTGCAAAGCGCCGAATCGTCCGGCCATCGCGGTCGACCTTATATACTGCGTTGCCCTCACGCAGCACAATATACATCGCACCGTCAGCATCGAATGCAATCGCGCGCGGCCCGTACAGCGGCACCCCCGCCGCCGGACCATCCGGCGTCGGCTTACCTTCACCCGTCCCAAGCAGCGTGTCGATGTTGCCCGTCTGTAGATTTACCCGGCGCACGCGATGGTTACCGATGTCGCAGATGAGCAGCCCGCCAAACCGGTCGAACTCGATCGAATGCGGCTGGCGCAACTGAGCTTTTCCGGCAGGACCGGTGTCACCCGAGAAACCCGCCACGTCGGAGCCCGCCACAGTGGAAATAACACCGGTCCTAGAATGCACGCGTCGGACAACGTGACTCGGCATGTCAACGAAGAACAGATTGCCGGCCCTATCGAAGCGAATCTCATAAGGCTGATTGACGAGCGCCTTTATGGCCGGCCCGCCATCGCCCGAGTTTCCCTTTTCCCCGGTACCCACAACCGTGGTGGTCTTCTTTGTGCGGAAATCGTACCGCCGAATCGCGTGGTTATCGATATCGCCAAAATAGAGGGCTCCGTCCGGCCCAATCACTACGCCGTAGGGATTATTCACCGAGGCATCGTCAAACCCCGGCTTGCCGGCGCCGATCAAAGTGGAGATAGTCTGGCCCGGCAGCAGCATGCCAGCCAGAATCGAAGCGGCAATGAGAAGTCGCATCGCTTCAAGTCTATGGCGCCCGGCGCGGGATACTGGGCAACATGCGACGCACGTTGTTGTTCTTTTCCGCTCTGGTTACGATCTTCGCGCAAGTTCCGCATCACGACCACCGCGCGCACATGCACTCCGACGAGTATGCGCGCGTCCTCGAAGATCCAAGTCGGGATGCATGGCAGAAGCCGCACGAAGTTATCACTGCTCTCGCGTTCAAACCGGAAGAAGTGATCGCGGACATCGGAGCTGGCACCGGTTACTTCACGC
>DASQDN010000094.1:0-8586 GCA_035634155.1 Bryobacteraceae bacterium
ATCACCGACCCCGGCAACGCCGATGACGTAATCACGGTCGGGTCGACCCATCGCTCCATGCACCACAAGTACGGCGTCTCCTACTTCTCCAGCCGCGGGCCGACGGGCGACGGCCGGATGAAGCCCGACCTGGTCGCGCCGGGCGAGAAGATCACCTCGACCACGCCTGGGGACCGCTGGGTGAAACTCGACGGAACCAGCATGGCGGCGCCGCACGTAAGCGGCGCGGCAGCCCTACTGATCGCACGCCACCGGGAGTTAGCCGGAAATCCGGCTCGAATCAAGAAGATCCTTTGCTCGACCGCCACCGACCTGGGGCGAACGCGCGAGTTCCAGGGCGCGGGGATGCTCGACGTGCTGCGCGCGCTGCAGATGGTCTAAAGGAGGCCGATGCTCTTCTCATTGGAAGCACTCGAGGCGCGAAAAGGCGACTCGCTGATTCTGCATTTCGGCGAGTCGAACAAAGAACCCAACTTCATCGTCATCGACGGCGGCCCTACCAAGGTCTACCGCAACAGTTTGAAGCCGCGCCTGGAGCAGCTTTGGGAGAAGTTTAAGCAGGACGACGATAAGCTCGACGTGAACATGCTGATGGTCAGTCACATCGATGACGATCATCTGCGCGGAGTGATCGACTGGCTGGACGATATCGAGGGAGCAACCAGCGACACCGCTTACAACATCCAGACGCTTTGGTTCAACAGCTTCGACGAGGTGTTGGGCAACGGCGCGAAGGAACTGCAGTCACGGCTCGCACCGGTAGCCGAGGACGCCGCATCCGGAGGCGCTCAAGCCGCCTCATTCAATACCGATCCGAAGGTGGGGCAGCATTCAGCCGCAGTGATCGCGAGCGTCGGGCAAGGCCGTAAGCTACGCTCGCAGGCTCAGCGTCTGGCGATCCCCATGAACCGTGGCTTCAAAGGCCTGGTGATGGCTCAGGAGAAGGCGACCACGTTGAAGATCGGCTCCGGCATGGTGTTCCATGTTCTGTGTCCGTCGCGCGACAAGCTCGAAGAACTCCACAAGATTTGGGAACGTGACATCGTCAAGAATCCAAGCGAAGCAGCCGTAGCAGCGTTTGCCGACAAGTCAGTGGCAAACCTGTCGAGCATCGTCGTGGTCGCGGAGATGAAGCTGAAAAGCAAAACCCAACGCATGCTCCTCACCGGCGATGCGCGCGGCGATCACATCCTGGAGGGCCTCGAAAAGTCCTCGCTCGCCAAGAAGGCCGGCCGATGGCACTTTGACCTGTTCAAACTGCCGCACCACGGAAGCGACCGCAATGCCACCGAGGAGATGTTCGGAATCATTACCGCCGATCATTACGTCATCTCAGCCAACGGCGAGCATGATAATCCGGACGAGTCGATCATTCACTGGATTGCGAACGCACGGGGCACAGAACCGTATACCATCCACATCACGAACCGCACGCTCAAGAACCCGTCGAACGGTAAGGACATCTCGGCCCTGGTAAACGCGGCTCTGGCCACGACGGCCGCCAAAGCACCTAAGCGTAAGGTGGTCTTTCGCGACGACGCCGAACTGTCTGTGCGGGTCGATCTGGGCACAGACCCCGTGAATTACTAGGAGAAGCCATGCCAACTGAGGACCAGCAGCAGAAAGCGCTCACAGATGCCGTCACCCCGGTGATGAACCCGGCGGGAGAACGCGCCACCGAGCCACCCGCCGACGGCGATCATGACATCGCATTGTGCCTTTCCGGCGGTGGATACCGCGCCATGTTGTTCCATGTTGGCTCCTTGTGGCGCCTGAACGAGCTCGGCTACCTGCCCAGGATCGATCGGTTTTCCAGTGTGTCCGGCGGCTCCATCACCGCCGGATTTCTGGCGTTGCGCTGGAACAGCCTTGCTTTCGACAGCAACGGCGTGAGCCCTTTCTTTCAGCAGAACATCGCCGAGCCGATTCGAAACATGGCGCGGGTCACCATCGATCAGTCGGCCATCCTGGAGGGTCTCTTCAGCCGCAGCACCATTGGCGAAGAGGTCGCCGAGCGCTACCGTGAGACCCTGTTCGGAGACGCTACCCTTCAAGACCTGCCCGACCACCCGCGATTCGTAATTAATGCGACAAACGTGCAGTCCAGGTCGCTGTTCCGGTTCTCCAAACCATACATCTGGGACTATCGTGTCGGACGCATCGACAACCCTACCCTGTTGCTATCTCTTGCCGTGGCAGCGTCTTCCGCGTTCCCGCCCGTGTTGTCGCCGCTGGAGTTGCGCTTCAAAGAGTCGGATTGGGCCCCAGGCTCGGGTAGCGATCCGGAGGCGCAAGCGGCGCCGTTCAAGACCAAGGTGATGCTGACAGACGGAGGCGTTTACGACAATTTGGGCCTCGAAACAGCCTGGAAGAATCACAAGGTGGTGCTGGTTAGCGATGGAGGCGGGGAAACGCCCTTGGAGCCCAAGCCGAAGAGCGATTGGGCGCGTCACAGCCTGCGGGTGCTGGAACTGATTGACTACCAAGTACGAGCGCTCCGCAAACGGCAATTGATTGCCTCCTACATCGCCAAGCAGAAGCAGGGCACATACTGGGGAATTCGAACGGACATAGCCGATTACGCTGCGCCCAACGCACTTCCGGCGCCGCACGCCGCCACACTCGCGCTCGCCGGCACTCCAACCCGACTCGAATGCGTGCCCGATGCTTTGCAGGAACGCATCATGAACTGGGGCTATGCGGTTTGCGACGCTGCCGTGCGGACGCACGTGGACACGCAGTTGCCCGCGCCAGCACGGTTCCCGTACAGTCGCGGAATTTGAGGTCCCGTGAAAGTTGGGTAGGCTGTAATCTATTAGGGCTGGGAGTCGCCTTTACCCATAGTCTCGGGACGCATGCGCTATTTATCTGTCTTTATCCTGCTGTCGATCCTTCCGCTGGCGACAGCACAACCGAAAGAACCCGTAAAGCCTACATTCCAGGACACCGTGCAGCCGGTTCTAAAGAAGAACTGCACCATGTGTCACAACGACAAGATGGCGTCGGGCGGCCTGAGTGTGGAGCGATTCACAGACCCGGCGTCCTTAGAAGGCGCCCGTGGCGCTTGGGAGCAGATTGTTGCGAAGCTTCGAACAGGCGAAATGCCTCCGCGCGGCACGCCTCAGCCTACGCAGGAGCAGCGGGATTCTCTGGTCAAGTTCGTTCAGGATGCGTTTGACGCGGCGGATCGCGCGCGTCCGCCCGATCCCGGCCGAGTGCTGGCCCGCCGCCTTAACCGCGTCGAGTACGCAAACACCGTACGCGACGTGTTCGGGGTTCGCTATCGCACTGGCGAAGAGTTCCCGGCCGACGACTCCGTCCTCGGCTTCGACAACATCGGCGAGGTGCTGACGGTTTCTCCTCTGCTGATGGAAAAGTATGTGTATGCCGCCGAACGAATCGCTTCGCTCGCGATTGGAGCCGATCCTTTGCCGAAGCCGACCCTGCTTGAGCAGAAGCCGGAAAAAGTGAAGCGCATCGACATCGGCGCCACCGAAGCCAACGAGTATCTCGATTACAGCGGCGAGTACGTGTTTCGCGTCTGGGTTCGCGGCCACCTTGGCCCGAAAGGACAGCCCGTCAAGCTGCAGATGTTTGTCGACGATAAGCCAGTTCACGCGGTGGATGTTCCGACCGTTGAAAACGAGACGACCACCGTCGCCAGGGACGCGCAGCGCACGAACCAGGAAGTAAAGGTCTATCTCACCGCCGGCGAGCACAAGTTTCGCGCCGAAATCGTAGGCGAAGAGTTCCGCAAACCTGTACCGGTACCGCCCACCGGCCGTCGTCCGGGGGGCGGCGGAGGAGGCCAGCAGGCGCTGTCGATTTTCCCCGAGAAATTCGACCTCCTTGGGCCCTTCCCGGCCAAAGGTGAGCATCCGAGCCGCGCGAAAATCCTGGTCTGCGATCCCGCTACCGGATCGGCCTGCATCCAGAAGATTCTGGCTCCGCTGGCCCGTCGCGCTTACCGCCGTCCGGTGACCAAACTGGAAGTGCAAACACTGGTCGACGTAGCCAAACGCGCCAGTGACATGGGATTCACGCCAGACCAGTCCATACAATTCGCCATTCAGGCGATGCTGGTATCGCCGAACTTCCTGTTCCGTGTCGAAGCCGATCCTAAGGGCAAATTCGGCGCGATCTCGGAAATAGAACTCGCTTCCCGCTTGAGCTACTTCTTGTGGAGTTCTGCTCCGGACGACGAACTGCTGACGCTGGCCGAGCAGAAGAAACTCCGCAAGCCAGGCATTCTGGAACAGCAAGTCTCGCGAATGCTGGCAGATAAGCGGTCGCTCGCGATCGCTGAAAACTTCGCCGGCCAGTGGCTGGAAACTAGGAGCTTGGCGGCGATGAAGCCCGATGCGCAGAAGTTCCCGACGTGGTCTCCGCAGTTGCAGGAAGACATGGAAACCGAGACGCGGCTCTTCTTTGACTCGATTCTGCGTGAGAACCGCCCCGTTTCCGAATTCCTGACTGCCGATTACTCGTTCCTCAACTCGCGCCTCGCACGACACTACGGGATCGAAACCGTCCAAGGACCTGAGTTCCGTAAAGTGCAACTCGACCCGAACCAGCGGGGCGGTATTCTGACGCACGCAAGTGTTCTCACCTTGACCAGTTACCCAGTGCGGACTTCTCCGGTATTGCGCGGCAAGTACATCCTGGACGTTATTCTGGGAGCGCCCCCACCGCCTCCGCCCGCGGACGTGCCTGCCTTAAATGAAGACAAAGTCGCTTCGCCTGCATCTCTTAGGGAGGCATTGAGTCGTCATCGTTCGGACCCGATCTGCTCGTCCTGCCACAGCCGTATGGATCCGCTGGGCTTCGGACTCGAGAACTACGATCCGATCGGCCGGTGGCGAACCGAAGACAACAAGGCGCCCATCCAGGTGGGTGGCACGCTGCCAAACGGAACCGAGTTTTCGACTCCCGCTGAACTGAAACTGCTGCTCACCAAAGAGCTGCCCGAGTTCACCCGGAACCTGACCGAGAAGATGCTTACGTACGCGCTGGGACGAGGTTTGGAGAATTACGACAAGCTTCTGGTGCGGGAAACTGTGGCTAAGATGGAGAAGTCGGATTACCGCTTCCAAACGCTGATTCGGGAAATCGCAACCAGTCTTCCCTTCCAGGCGCGACGTGGACAACTAAGCAATCCAACAGAGGTGGCAAGCAAATGACAATGATTACGAAGAAAGCACTGGCGAGACGCACATTCCTGAGAGGGCTGGGAGCAGCCGTTGCACTTCCTCTGCTCGATTCGATGTCGCCCGCGATGGCCGCGTCCGGTCCCGCGCCGATCCGCGCCGCATGGTTCTACGTTCCGAACGGAATCGATATGCGGAACTGGGTCATTCCGGAGCCGGGATCGCTCGCCAAGCTGCCGCAGATTCTCCAACCCCTCTCGTCGTTGAAGGACGAGATCCTCGTTCTTTCCAACCTGACCGCAAATTGGGGTCGGCCCCTGCTGGTGGGCGCCGGTGACCACGGTCGCGCTCTTGCCGCTTACATGACCGGAAGCTTCGTACATCAGTCGGTTTCGAATCTGAAGCTCGGCGTCTCGGCGGACCAGATCATTGCGAATGTCGTTGGCAAGCAGACGATGCTTCCATCGCTGGAAATCGGACTCGAAGAAACCCGTCAGGCCGGCAACTGTGATAACGGCTACTCCTGCGCCTACGCGTACAACATTGCCTGGAAGACCGCCACGCAGCCGCTGCCGCCGGTCTCGAATCCTCGAAGTCTCTTCGAGCGCCTCTTCGGCGTGGACAACTTCACCAGCCCGGAAGATCGAGCGCGCCGATTGGCAATGCGCCGCAGCATTCTCGATTCCGTCATGGATTCCACTAAAACGGTCCAGGCCAAGCTCGGCCCGGTAGATCGGCGCAAACTGGACGAGTATCTCACGTCGGTACGCCAGGTGGAGCAGCAGGTTGCGAAGGCTGAAAAGGAAGGCGTCATCATCGAACCCGGTATGGAGAAGCCGTTCGGTGTGCCTCCGGATTTCGCCGACTACTTCAAGCTGATGACGGACATGCTGTTCATCGCCTTCAAAGCAGATGTGACTCGCGTCGCCACCGTGATGATTGGGCGTGAAGGTTCGAACCGGCCGTATCCTGAGATCGGGATTCCGGACAGCCACCACCCGATTACCCATCACCAGAAGAATCCGGTTCTGCTCGACAAAATTTCGGCGATCAACACCTATCACGTGAAGCTGTTCGCATCGTTCCTCCAGAAGCTGCGCGACACGCCGGAAGGCGACTCGAACATGCTGCACAACTCGATGATCTGCTACGGGAGCGGCTTGTCCGACGGAGACACGCACCTGCACGACGAGCTGCCAACGATTCTGGCGGGACGCGGCGGCAACTTCTTTACGCCCGGTCGTCACATCATTTATCAGCGGGAAACTCCGGTGACGAACTTGTTCGCTACCATGGCCCAGCGAATGGGTGTGACTTCCGAACATATCGGCGATTCGACCGGACGTTTGGTCGATCTCAGCCTAAGCTAGGGACATACGCGATGCAGTTCGGTGGACCGCCGCCCGTTGTCGGCATCGTTTACAACACCACTCTGAGCCGCGCGGATGCGGCTCTCGCTTTAGCTTTGCTGTACGCGCTCGAGAACAAGCGCGAAGCCCGAGTTGCTTCCGTCGCGGTGACCGAAAATGGTCTCGGCGCCGCGATGTTTGCCGATGCGGTTTCACGGGTATACCAGTTGGGACCGCCGCCGAACGCGAATCGTGTCCTGCCGATCGGGCTTGCGGCGGATAAGCCTCTTCCGGCCGACGGTCCATCCTTCAAAGCTGTGCTGGACCGAGTAGACGAAAAGGGCGAGCCGTTGTTTCGTCGCCAGATCCGTCGGATCCCGGATACCGCAGAAGTCACCGCGCTGATGCGGAACTCCTTCACGTATTTCCCGGATGGAATGGTGACGGTTCTCCTGAGCGCGCCCGCCACGTATCTGGCGCGCGTTCTCGACTACCCAGGCGCATTGGAACTGGCGAAGGCCAAGGTGCGCACGCTGATCGTTTCCGAATGCAAGCAGGACCCTGCGGCAATGAAGCGAGTGATCGCTGAGTGGCCCTCGCCCATCGTCTTCTGCGGCCGAGATGTCGGTGAGGCTGTGCCCTACCCCGGCGCCTCGATCGACGTCGATTTCGACTGGGCGAAGTCGCATCCCGTGGTGGATTACTACAAGGCTGCGAAGTCCATGCCGTACGATACGCCTTCCCAGGATGTCGCTGCCGTGCTTTACGCGATACGCCCCAAATCCGACTTCTTCCAGCTTTCTGAGGCCGGGTCTATCGACGTGCAGGACAACGGCCAGATGCGCTTCACACCGGACGCGGCAGGCAAGCACAAGCGGCTGACGGTCGACCCAGCCAAGAAGGAACTTCTTTTGGCGGCCGTGCGAGAAGTGCTGCACACCAAGCCCGTGGCTCCGCCTCAACGCCGGCGACTCAGCCCCGAAGAGATCGAAAAGCTGCGCAAGGAACGCGAGGAAGAACAGCTCAAGCGCGAGCTCGAAGAAAAGAAGAAGCTCGCCGCTCCTCCTCCCACCTCAGCCACAATGCCATAGGTTTGAATGCCATCCGGTGAGTCGCAAATCAACAAGCGCTACGTCGCGCTCATCAGCAAGGCGCTAGCTGATCTTTAAAGATTCGAGATGCTGCGGAAGATAGTCGTCAACTGGCTCGACCTCGCTCCCGCAACCGTGTCGCATCACTTGAAGGAATTGGAGAATGCAGATCTCATTGAGGGGGAGGGGAGCGGCAAATTCGCCTACCTTTCGGTTCGCCCGGACTACTCAAGGCTTACCCTTCTGACGGGGATCTGACCCGCCCCAATCCCGAAATCGTTCTCCCCGCCGGAAGGGCAGAAACGAACAAATGAAAACTGAAAGGGAAAGTCGCCGCAGTCGTCAATGGCGACTCTAAAGGCATCGGAGCGGCTATTTGCGAAAACACTCGCTGCCGCGAGCGAATGTCGCAGAGAACTATGCGTCCAGCCGCGAAGGCACGGAGAAAGTAGTTGCGGAGATCACGCCGGCCGGTGGGAAATCGATTGCCCATCGGGGTGGGGCCGCCAGCCGTCTCTTTGGCGACATCATACCCGAGCGGCTGCGTGGGGCGGTGTAGATCAGGTCCAGCAGCCATCTTCCTGCCTTCAACATCTTGCGGGTGGTTCGGGGATAGTCGGAGCCAATTGCCTGCTACGTTAAACGTCGGGATCGAAGTTTTACTGTTCTTTCAACGCGCCAGTTGCCTGGACTGTATCGAAATGATTTCGGGTCAAGAAATGTGCCGTACCAAACATTACAGCAACAACTGATGCAAACGCTGTAGCAGATATCAAATCACATACCCAGCGGTTCTCAGGATTGCATCTTGCAACAACAAATGGTGTCAAGGCAGTCATTATAAAAAATGCGATAGCACCGACTAACCCCATCGCTATGACCGCAGTCGTTGCCCTCCGGGTGGACAGTCGGACGACACCTGCAACAAGGGTGAGTATGGTCACGACGGGACCGATGATCCCGATGACAGTATGTCTGGCAAGGGCTGACCACAGTAAG
>DASQDN010000095.1:0-9080 GCA_035634155.1 Bryobacteraceae bacterium
TGTGTCGGGCAAGAAGATGTCCCCGCCGGAAATCTCGGCGGCAGTTCTGACCAAGCTGAAGGAAGCGGCCGAAGCGTACCTCGGCGAGAAGGTATCCGCGGCTGTCATCACGGTCCCGGCCTACTTCAACGACGCTCAGCGGCAGGCCACCAAAGATGCCGGTCAGATCGCGGGACTCGAAGTTAAGCGAATTATCAACGAGCCCACCGCGGCCGCGCTCGCCTACGGCCTCGACAAGAAGAAGGACGAGACCATCGCGGTGTTCGACTTCGGCGGCGGTACCTTCGACATTTCCATCCTTGAAGTGGGCGACGGCGTTGTCGAAGTGAAGTCGACCAACGGCGACACACACCTCGGCGGCGACAACATCGACCAGCGCCTCATCGACTGGATCATTGGCGAGTTCAAGAAAGAAAACGGCATCGACCTCTCCAAGGACCAGATGGCGTTGCAGCGCCTGAAGGAAGCGGCCGAAAAGGCAAAGATCGAGCTATCCACTGTTCTCGAGACCGAGATCAATCTGCCGTTCATCACGGCCGACGCGACCGGTCCGAAGCACCTGGTGATGCGCCTCACCCGAGCGCGCTTCCAGGACATGATCGACGATATTCTGCAGCGTCTGGCCGGCCCGTGCAAGCAGGCTATCGCCGACGCTGGTGTCACCCCGCAGCAGATTGACGAGGTCGTTCTCGTCGGGGGTTCCACCCGTATCCCGAAGGTGCAGGAATTGGTCCGCAACCTGTTCGGCAAGGAACCGAACAAGAGTGTGAACCCGGACGAAGTGGTCGCGATCGGCGCGGCAGTTCAGGGAGGCGTGCTCGGCGGCGAGGTGAAGGATGTTCTTCTGCTCGACGTGACCCCGCTGTCGCTCGGGATTGAAACCCTCGGCGGCGTGTTCACAAAGCTCATCGAGCGCAACACCACGATTCCGACCCGCAAGGGCGAGACCTTCTCCACCGCTGCGGACAATCAGACTTCGGTTGAGATCAAGGTTTACCAGGGCGAGCGCGCGATGGCGGCGCACAACCGGCTGCTCGGCGTGTTCCAACTGGGCAACATCCCGCCGGCTCCGCGCGGCGTGCCGCAGATCGAGGTAACGTTCGACATCGACGCCAACGGCATTCTCAACGTCACGGCCAAGGATAAGGCCACCAATAACGAGCAGAAGATCACCATCACGTCTTCCTCCGGCCTTTCCAAGGACGAGGTGGAGAAGATGGCCAAGGACGCCGAGGCCAATGCGGCGGACGATCGTCGCAAGGCGGAAGAGATTCAGGAGCGCAACGCCGCCGATCAGATGGTTTACAGCACAGAAAAGCTGCTGAAGGAACATCGCGACAAGATCAGCGAGGGCGACGCTAAGCAGGTGGAGGACGCCATGGAAGAAACCAAGAAGGCGATCCAATCCGGCAACCTGGAAGAGATCCGCTCGGCCAAGGACAAGCTGACGCAGGCCAGCCACAAGCTTGCCGAAGCGATGTATCGCTCGGCCGGTCCGCAGGCCGGCGGCGGAGCGGCGGGCGGTGACGGCGCATCCAGCACCGGCGGCGGCAATGCAGGCGCGGGTGCGGACGCTCCCAAGGACAACGTAGTGGACGCCGAGTTCGTGGACGTCGACGACAAGAAGTAAGGGGCGGCCTTTCCACCCAGGGGAGGCAGATTGAATCGGGCGGACGCCTTCGCGCGTTCCGCCCGGGTTCTTAGATGAGGTGTGCTTTATGGCTTCGACTTCCAAAAACGATTACTACGAAACCTTGGGAGTGCCGCGCGGAGCCTCGGAAGATGACGTCAGGAAGGCGTATCGCAGGTTGGCGCGCAAATACCACCCCGATTTGAATCCTGGCGACAAATCGGCCGAAGAACGTTTCAAGAGCGTTCAGGAGGCCTACGACATACTGAGCGACGCCAAGAAGCGCCAGATGTACGACCAGTACGGGTTCTATTCGGACCAGGCGATGCCCGGCGCCGGCGGGGAAGGCAACCCGTTCGGCGGCGGACCGAACATGGGCTTCGGCGGATTCGACTTCAGCGAGTTTGCGCGCCGCAGCGGCGGCGGAGCGACCCAAACCGACACCGACGGCTTCGGCTTTCGCGACCTCTTCGGGCAGTTCTTCGGAGGCGCGCGAAGCGCACAGCAGGCGCAGGCGCCTAAACGCGGAACCGACCTCGAGTACGCGCTCAACATCGACTTCTGGCAAGCGATCAAGGGCACGCAGGTTCGCCTGAACGTGAATCGCCACGAACAATGCGAAACCTGTAAAGGCTCGGGTTCGGCGGGGGGCAATACGCCCGTATGTCCGGAGTGCAACGGCTCAGGCCATGTGGACCAGATGGCAGGCGCGATGCGATTCAACCTGACATGTCCGCGATGCCAGGGCAAAGGACGACTCCAGAACACGTGTCCGACGTGCATGGGCGAAGGCCGAACCTCGCGGCAAGACACAGTGGAGATCCGCATTCCCGCCGGTGTGCAAGCCGGGTCGCGGCTTCGTGTGGCAGGCAAAGGAAACGCGGGAACGCAAGGCGCTCCGTCCGGCGATCTCTACATCACCATTCGTGTCGATGAGCACCCGTTCTTCCATCGCGATGGCGACAGCATTCAGATTCGCGTCCCGATTACGATCAGCGAAGCCGGCCTCGGGGCGAAGATCGAAGTACCCACCATCGATGGCCGCGCCTTGCTCAAGATCCCGCAAGGCACGCAGAACGGGCAAAAGTTCCGGCTCCGTGAAAAGGGCGTCTACAATGCCAAAAAGAACTCGCGCGGCGATCAGATTGTCGAAGTAGTACTGCAAGCGCCGGTTGTGCACGACGAGCGTACCAAAGAGCTTTTGCGTGAACTCGCGCAGGTGCAAACGGGCGACCCCCGCGAAGAGATCTGGAGCAAGGTGCAAGTCTAGGAGCGGAGATATGGCGACAAAGGGTCGATCCAAAGCTGCCTACATGATTTCCGCGGTGGCCGAGCAATATCAGATCCACCCCCAAACTCTGCGCTTATATGAGCGTGAGGGGCTGCTCCGGCCATCCCGCAGCGACGGCAATACACGCCTTTACACCGACGAAGATCTCGAACGCCTGGAGGTGATCCTGCAACTGACACGCGAGCTCGGTGTTAACCTGGCGGGCGTCGAGATCATCCTCAACATGCGCGAAAAGATGGAAGCCATGCAGCGGCAGGTCGACGAGTTTGTCCGCACTCTCAATTCCGAATTTGCCTCGCATCTGAAGGCGCCGGAGCCGCAGCCCGCCAATTCGCTGATCCCCGTGGTCCGCATTCCCAACACGAGCAAGCAGCGCAGCGGTTCGGATTAGGCGCCGTCACACGTGCAAGACTGGAGGCATCCGAACAAGGGGTGCCAGTGCCTACCATCACCGCGATTCAAACAGGTCGCCCAAAGCGCCTCGATCGGGACGGCGATCCCTGGACCAGCGCCATCTTCAAAGAGCCTGTCAGCGGGCCGATTCTGCTACGTCGCGCCAACCTCGAAGGCGATGAGCAGGCCGATCTGCGAGTCCATGGCGGTCCCGATAAGGCCGTATGCGTCTATAGCGGCGATCACTATCCTGTCTGGCGCGAGCACTTCCCTCGAATGCAGCCCGGGGCCTTCGGGGAGAACTTCACGGTCGCAGACTGCACGGAGGCCACTGTCTGTATCGGCGACATTTATCAGGCCGGCGACGCGATGGTCCAGGTTTCGCAGCCGAGGCAGCCATGCTGGAAGCTCGGCCGCAAGTGGGATGCAGAGGAACTGCCGGCCCTGGTGGCAAAAAGCGGCCGTACTGGTTGGTATTTCCGGGTTTTAACGGAAGGCTCTGTGGCCGCCGGCGATCCCCTTCTTCTGACGAAGCGTCTTTATCCAACCTTGACGCTGACTCGACTCAATATAGCGATGTATGTCCGTGGTGAAGACACGCCCTGGAACGATCTAAAGGAACTAGCAGCTTGTCCCGAGCTTTCCCGAAGCTGGAGGGATGCGTTTACGCGGCGGCTTGGTGCGGGCTATACGTTATAGCAAATAGGATAGCATTGATATATGGCAAAATATATATCACCGCAGCTGTGATACTATATACCGAGGGCACTGTTATATGCTATCGCATATCGATCCACCATCTGCTATCCGAGAGCTGCTTGCCGGCGCACGCAAACGCCGCGGTTGGAGCCAATCCAAACTGGGAGAAAGCGTCGGGCTGCCGCAGGCCCATGTATCCGCGATTGAATCCGGCAAGGTAGTTCCCCGGCTCGACACCATGCTGGAGATCGCGCGAGTCCTCGATCACGACCTGATCCTGGTGCCCCGCGAACTTGTGCCGGTCGTGCAGTCCCTGATTCAAGACTACCGCGCCGCCGATGCTGCCGCCGAGGAAGACCGGCCGCTATACCAGCCGGACGAACCGTCATGAGACCGACCTCCCTTGGTGTGAATTTGGGCCGCCGGCGTATCGGAATCATCAACCGCCTCGCTGGCGATCGTCAGGTTTTCTCCTTCGAAGAGGACTACATCAACGATCCCGCGCGACCCACCCTGAGTCTCTCGTACAAGAATCGGACGGGTGGTCTTACTACCAAGCCCCAGCAGGTAAACCGGCGGGTACCGGCGTTCTTCTCCAATCTCCTGCCGGAAGGCCACCTTCGTACCTACCTCGCAGAGCGCGCGGGCGTCCATCCGGAACGCGAGTTCTTCCTGCTAGCGGCATTAGGCGCGGATCTTGCGGGAGCCGTCACCATCCAACCCCTGGACGCTGCCTCCCACACATTAGAGCCGGATGATCCAACCACCGGCAGTGACGTCCGAACGCCGCGTCCGCACACAGGCGCTCTGCGCTTCTCTCTGGCGGGCGTGCAACTGAAGTTCTCCGCCGTGATGGAATCCGCCGGTGGACTCACCATCCCCTCTCAGGGCGCCGGAGGTTCGTGGATCGTCAAACTCCCGTCCACCCGCTTCGAAGCCGTGTCGGAGAACGAGTTTACGATGCTCGAACTCGCGCGAGCCATCGGCATCAGAGTGCCGCGCATCGAACTCGTGCCGGTGAGCGACATTGCAGGGCTGCCTCCGGACGCAGCAGCCCTCACCGGTACCGCGCTTGCGGTGGAGCGCTTCGATCGAGGTACAGGCGGCACGCGCATCCACATGGAGGACTTCGCCCAGGTTTTCGGCATCTTTCCCGAAGGCAAATACAAATCCGTCAGCTATGCGAACATCGCGCGCGTGCTTTGGGCCGAGACAGGTGAACAGGGGACGTACGAATTCGTCAAACGCCTTGCCTTCTCCGTGCTAATCGGAAATGCCGACATGCATCTAAAGAACTGGTCGCTGCTGTACCCGGATACGCGCACGCCCGTTCTTTCGCCGGCGTATGATTTCGTCGCGATCCTTCCTTATATTCCGAACGATCAGCTCGCATTGACGTTTGGCGGAAGCCGCAGCCTGGAAGCAATCGAAATTGACCAAGTACGAAAGTTCACTGAAACTGCGGGACTCGCCGGCACTCCAGTGCTCCGTGCGATTCAGGAAACGATTGAGAGGACTACCGAAGCGTGGCGCAAGCTTGCGGCCAAGGAAGTACTCCCAAAGCATCTCGCCACCGCGATCGGCAACCAGATCCAGCGCGTCGCGGCGAACAGCGTTCCATCTAAAGCCCGAGCGCGTTAAGCACCCGCGTTCGCAACCGATCGCGTACCTCGGGCGCCGGCTCCAGAGACAATGCGCGCTGCACGATCCCCGAAGTCGCGCGATACGCTTCCAGAAACTCCACGCACCGCGGGCACTTTGCCAGATGCCGCTGCAAAGCGACGACCTGCTCGGTCCCGAGTTCGGCTTCCGCATAGTCGATGAATGATTCCACAGCGCAGCGGCAGTTCATCTCACTCATCGCTTTTCACACCCCGCGATATGGCCTAAATATCCGCGCATCATCAAACGGGCCCGATGCACACGCTGCCTTAATGCTGCCGCATCGATTCCGAGAATCGCCCCGACCTCCGCCGCCGGCATGCCTTGAAGGTCGTACAACACAAACGCCTCGCGATATAGTTCCGGCAGTCGAGCGACTGCTCCCTGGATGAGCGCGCGGAGCTCCCTCTGCTCCACCAACTGCTCCACACGAGCCGCTGCGCTGTAATCCACATCAATCCGTACGTGCCGGCCGTCATCCAGGAATCGGGGGAGGTAAGGCTCAAGCGATTCAGTCTCGTGCCGCCCTTGAGACCGCTGGTACATCCGCGCGGCATTCGTCGCCACCCGATACAGCCACGTAGAGAACTGCGCCTCGCCTCGATACGTGGACAGCTTACGAAACACCTGCAGAAACGTTTCCTGCGCCACGTCTTCCGCCGCTTGAAGATCACCGGTCAGGCGAAGAGCCAATCGGTAAACCTGGCCGCCGTACCGGTCCATGAGCTCGCCGAACGCCTCCGGACTGCCGGACTTCGCGCGTTCGAGCAAGGCGTCTCCGGCGATGTCCTGCGCGTCCGGTGAAAGCATCCCTTACCCTTACGATGCGCACACATCCGGCGGTGTGACAACATCGCGTGCCGGTCACACGCCGCAGTCGCCATGCATCCAAAGCGGAAAGGAGAGCAAACACACTGATGAAACAGATTGCATGCGGTGATGTGGTGCCCGGCTGCGCATTCAAGGCCGAGGCCCCCAACGAGGAAGCACTATTGCTTAAAGTGGCAGACCACGCGCGCCAAGCGCATGGAGTCGACGAGGTCGGGCCCGACCTGTTATCCAGCGTGATAGCAGCGATTCAAGAGAAGCCGTAATCGACGACAACTCCCAGCAACGACGCGCCGTCACGGTCAGCAAGGCGGCGCGTCCACGTCAATATGCCCGAACTGCAGAGGCTTCTTAGCGCGAACGCAACCTTCACACCGCCCACCCGCATCACGGCAGACATTCCGCCCCATGCCCGATCGATGCGCCCCTCAGGAATCACGCGTTCCATAGCCGAAGAACTGTCGCACATCGTCTATTGGCAGGATCTCTTTCTGCGATGGATTGGCCGCGAATCGCTGCCGTATCACTCGCGCAACTGAACTCGCCGGAGCGGCCGGCCTGCACTCGCACAAATCCACGCTTGAACAGCCTGGCTCGGGGGCAGACGCGCTAACTGCGCAGGAAGTCCTTTATGAACCTTGCAGTCCATAATGCTTAGCATCTAGGCCGCATAGTGCAGCTTCGTCAGATGCTCGACTGCTGCCGCCCACCGGAGGCCGCGACTCGTGTAGCACGTGGCTAACTCACCTTCTCCGCAATCGACTTGGCTTGAAGAAACTGCAGCAAATAATCGGGACCGCCCGCCTTCGAATCAGTACCCGACATGTTGAATCCACCGAACGGGTGAGCGCCTACCATCGCGCCCGTGCACTTTCGATTGATATACAGATTGCCGACAAAGAAGCGCTCTCGCGCCTTCTCAATCTTCTCGCGATTATTCGAATACACCGCGCCGGTGAGCCCGTACTCGGTAGCATTCGCCAGCTCCAGGGCATGGTCGAAATCACGAGCCTTGCTCACGGCCAGCACCGGCCCGAAGATTTCTTCCTGAAAGATACGGGCATCCTTGTCGACATCGGCGATCACGGTCGGCTGAATGAAGTGCCCTTCTTCCGACGCTACATCGCCGCCGGCTACCAGCCTGCCCTCGCCCCTGCCGTGCGCGATATAGGCGAGAATGCTCTTCTTCGCGCTCGTGCTGATCACCGGACCCACGTAGTTCTCCGGATTGTCCGGCGGACCGATCTTCAAAGTTGCCACCTTCGCGCGAAGCTTCTCAACGAACTCGTCATATATGGCTTCATCCACAATCGCGCGCGAGCACGCCGAGCACTTCTGCCCCGAATAGCCGAATGCGGATACGAGGACGCCCTGCACCGCCGTGTCTACATCCACTTCACGATCCACGACAATCGCATCCTTGCCGCCCATCTCCGCCACCACGCGCTTGATCCAGATCTGGCCCTTCTGCGGCTTCGCAGCAAGCTCGTTCACCCGCAGCCCCACATCGCGTGAGCCGGTGAAGGAGATAAACCGAGTCTTCGGATGCGTGACAATCACGTCGCCCACCTCAGCCCCGCTTCCGACCATCAAAGAGAAGCTGCGCGCGGGGAACCCCGCCTCCAGCAGCACTTCGGCGAACTTATGCGCAATGGTCGGAGTCTCGCTCGACGGCTTGATGATCGCCGTGTTTCCGGTCACCAGCGCTGCCACAGTCATGCCGCACAGAATGGCGAGCGAGAAGTTCCATGGTGGAATGACGATGCCGGCGCCCAGAGGCAAATATCGAACCTCATCTTTCTCGCCCGGCATCTGCACGGGAGCATCGGCAGGCAGAAATCGCAGCATCTGCCGCGCGTAATACTCACAGAAATCGACCGCCTCAGCCGTCTCGGCTTCCGCTTCGGGCCAAGTCTTGCCCGCCTCAAATGCAAGCCACGCGTTGAACTCAAGCTTCTTCTCGCGCAGCAGCGCCGCAGCCTTCAATAGCATCTCGACACGCTGCAGCGGGTCAGTCGAGCTCCACTCGCTGGTGAAGTACTCGTACGCATCCTCCACCGCCCGCTTCGCCAAATCCGGTGTTGCCTTGTGATGCGCGCCGATCAATTCAGTCGGCTTCGATGGATTGACCGACTGCAGCAGGTTGCCGGTGGTGAGCCGCTCGCCGCCGATCAGCAGAGCATACTCGCGGCCGAGTTCGCTGCGTACCTTCTGCATCGCCTGCTCCATCGCCGCGCGATTCTCCGGCTGCGTGAAATCCAGATATGGCTCGTTGCGGAACTCCGGTAGAGAGAGCATGTTTACCTTTCGATTAAATGGCGCCCATCTTCGTACATGGTTGCTGCTTCGTCGGCAAGCTCACGGCCTTTCTCGTACAAGTCGCGGCCATAGTCAAGATACTCCCGCGCGGCGCCGGCGCGGTCGCCCAGGTACCGCCGAGTGTCCTTGCCGGACGCGGGCGCTACCAGGATGCCGACCGCGGCTCCTAACGAAAGCCCGGCGGCGAAGTAAAGGATGTTCGTGATCGTGTCATTCGAGCTACTTTGGTTGGAGCGCATTTGTCATCCTCCAGTTTCA
>DASQDN010000096.1:0-15704 GCA_035634155.1 Bryobacteraceae bacterium
GGCAATCACTTCTTGTACGTTGCGCAGCAACTGCTGCGCCCGCGGAGCAAACTTGCTGTTCGGGAACTGCACCAACACGTTCCGGCATTCTTCTTCGGCGCGGAGGGCGTGCATCGAATCTCGATCCGGCTTCTCCATCTGCCGGTAGTGAATCATGCAGACCTTTTCCTGCGCTTCGGCCGACTCTTCCAAGGTGGGATAGAAGAGAATGAAGTCCTTGTATTCGGCTTCGGCTTGGGCCAAGCCGTGCGAGCCGCCCTCACGGAACCAGCTATCGGCATAAGCGAGTTTCGCCTTCGCCAGGTACTCGCTGGTGTCGTAGGTGTTCATCAGCGTCTGCAGCGTCAGCCGCGCAACTTCGTACCGGCCCCGCTCCAGGTCGCCGATGGCCTTATCGAACAGCACTTTGTCGGGCTGCTCGGTATCGTTCGCGATCGGGTTTTCGTACTTCTTGCGCTTGAACCCGCACGAGGAAAGCAGCGCCAGCGCCACCATAATCGCGGCAACACGCATCCACTTGTCGGAACTGAACTTCATAAAGGGAATCCTGAATATCCTACTTGCAAACTCAGACGTGGACAAGTTTGGCCTCACGAGCCAACTGTTGCATCTGCTTCACGGTTGCGGCCGGATCGGCACTACTGAAGATGCTTGACCCTGCCACTAACCAATCGCAACCAGCTCTAACCACATCGCTTACGTTGTCCGGCGCAATGCCGCCATCGATCTCGATAGCGAACTGCACGCCGAGTTCCTTGCGCTTCATATCAAGCGCCTTCACTTTTCGGAGTGTGCTGGGGATGAACCGCTGCGCCCCGAAACCAGGGTTCACACTCATTACCAACACATAATCGACGAACTCCAGCACCTCATCGAGTACGTGCACCGGAGTTGCCGGGTTAATCACCACACCCGCCGCCGCCCCCTCGCTCTGAATCATCCGCAGAGTCCGATCGAGGTTCGGGCAAGCTTCCTGATGAACGGAAATCTGGTCTGCGCCGGCTTCAATGAAAATCGGCGCGAACCGGTCTGGGTCGGTCAGCATCAGGTGCACGTCCAGCGTCAGCTTCGTCACCCGGCGTACCGACTTCACCAGCGGAGGTCCAATGGTCAGATTCGGGACGAAATGCCCGTCCATGACATCCAGATGGAGCATGGAAACACCGGCACTTTCCACTTTCGCGATCTCATCCGCGAGCCGCGCAAAATCGGCGGCCAGGATGGATGGGAGAATTTCGACCATTATCGGGCTCTTACTAGGGTAACAAAAGACTTGCAATCAGGCGAATGAGGGGCTTCCGGGTTTCCGTATGGAATATTACCGTTGCTCGCATCTGGAGTCTTGGGCTATAGTAACCGAACGGGCCGCTGGGCCCTGCTTCCTACGATGATTACGAACGCCCCCATTACCCTCACTCGCACCCGGGACGCGTTTGTCGCTGTACGCGCCTAAGCGCAGCGTTTTTCCCCTTAGTTCCTAAAACCTGACCAGTAGTTTCACCAGGAGTGTTCCTTATGGCGGCAACCGCTATATCGCAACCACGTTCCGGATTTTGGGCTTCCGTATTGGAGGCCGTCCGAGGCACTAAACAAGACTTCACCGAAGGGTCCATCGGCCGAGCCGTACTGCTGCTCGCGACTCCGATGGTGCTCGAAATGGTGATGGAATCGCTTTTCGCTATCGTCAACGTTTTCTGGGTCACCCGGCTTGGCGCCGACGCCATCGCCACCGTGGGTTTGACCGAGTCCATGATGACCATCGTCTTCGCCTTCGGCATCGGCGTCAGCATGTCCACCACAGCGATGGTCGCCCGCCGCATCGGTGAAAAGGACCATCAGGGCGCGGCCACGGCGGGTGTGCAGGCCATCGTGCTCGGCATCGGGCTGTCCATCCTGATGGGCGTTCCCGCGTTTCTGCTCGCGCCTAAGCTGCTGGCGTTCATGGGCGCGACGCCACAGCTTGTGGCAATGGGGCAGAACTACACAGCCATCGTGCTCGGCGCGAATGTGGTGGTGGTCCTGCTATTTCTGAACAACGCCATCTTTCGGGGCGCAGGCGACGCGTCCATCGCGATGCGTGTGCTGTGGATGTCGAACCTGATCAACCTGGTGCTTGACCCGTGCCTCATCTTCGGATTAGGTCCGTTTCCCGAACTGGGCATCACGGGCGCGGCGATTTCGACCTTGATCGGGCGTGGCTTTGGCGTCAGTTTCCAGTTGTGGACTTTGGCGAGCGGGCGCAGTCGCGTACACATCCGCCGCTCGGATTTGAAGATCGTGCCCAAAGTGCTCGGGACATTGGCGAAGGTGTCGACCACGGGCGTACTTCAGTTCGCGGTCGGCAACCTGAGTTGGCTGATCCTGGTTCGGATGATCAGTTCTTTCGGGAGCCTGGCCGTGGCCGGGTATACGATCGGCATCCGCATCTTCATCTTCGCGATTCTGCCGTCCTGGGGACTCAGCGGCGCAGCCGCAACCATGGTCGGCCAGAATCTCGGTTCGGGAAAGCCCGACCGGGCGGAGAAGGCTGTGTACATCACGGGCTTCTACAATGCCGCGTACCTGGGAGCCGTCGCCGTCGTGTTCATCTTCGCGCCGGGGTGGCTTGTCAGCTTCTTCACGAACGACCCGAGCGTCACGGGGTACGCGGTCGCGTGCCTTCGGACGATCGGTTTTGGTAATTT
The DNA here is from genome assembly GCA_035634155.1 of Bryobacteraceae bacterium. GTDB lineage: Bacteria > Acidobacteriota > Terriglobia > Bryobacterales > Bryobacteraceae > DASQDN01. The sequence goes on from DASQDN010000096.1 coordinate 2,685, forward strand.
AGCCTACGCATTCGGGATGGTGATGGTGCAGGCCTTCAACGGCGCGGGCGACACCATCACGCCTACGCTCATCAATATGATCGGCTTCTGGTTGTGTGAAATACCGCTCGCTTGGGCGCTCGGGTTCTGGTGGGGATTCGGCGTGAACGGGATCTTCTACGCGATCCCGATCGCGCACGTGCTGATTACCGTTATGGGCATCACGATGTTCCTGCGGGGGTCCTGGAAACAGCGGCGAATCTGACCCTGTACACTTTGAGAAGGGGGTTCGCGTCCCTGGATCAAATGAGAGCTCTCGCTTTTGCCCTGCTGCTACCGGCGGCTGTATTTTGCCAAACGAACCCGATTGTGCGGTTCGACACGAATCTTGGGAACATCGACGTGGAACTGTACCCCGCCGACGCTCCCAAGACCGTGGCGAACTTTCTCAGCTATGTGAACAAGGGGGCGTACACGAACTCGATCATTCATCGGTCGGTCGCCCGACCTACGCCGTTCGTCATTCAGGGCGGAGGGTATCGGCTCAACACCAATAGTGTCGATCCCATTCCTAGTGACCCGGCCGTGGTGAACGAGTTCAAAATCCCTAATACCCGCGGTACGATTGCCATGGCCAAGCAGGAAGGCAATCCGAATAGCGCGACGAATCAATGGTTCTTCAACTTGGCGGATAACACTGGAAACCTCGATGTCCAAAATGGCGGTTTCACGGTATTCGGCAAGATTCTTAATGACTCAAGTCTCGTCATTATGGACCGTATCGCTGCAGTGCCGACCTACCAGTCGCCCTACGCGGACACGACACCGCTCCTCAACTACCGGCCAGGGCAGGTGGTTGGACCAGCAAACTTCGTTACTATCCGCTCCATCCGACCTCTCGCACGCGCCATCTCCGCCGGCGCTTTCGGCGCGTTCGGCGAAGCGGCCCCCGGCTCGTACCTTGAAATCTATGGTGTCGATCTTGCCGCGACGACGCGCAGTTGGGAGGCTCGTGACTTCAACAATGGAGCCGCGCCGACCAGCCTCGACGACGTTAAAGTCACCATCGGCGGGCAGGACGCTTTCATCAGCTACATCAGTCCGACGCAGGTGAACGTGCAGGTCCCCGAGAACGTCGCACCGGGGGCAACTGTACCCGTTGTGGTGTCCTACCAAGGACAAGAGAAGGCGTTCGGATCGATCACCATCAAGCCGGTCGCGGCCGGACTGCTCGCGCCGGAAAGCTTCAAGGTCGGCGACTACCAGTTCGTGGTAGCGCAGCATCAAGACCGTTCGCTAGTTGGCATTCCTGCGATTCCGAACGTGCCCGATGCGCCTGCCAAAGCCGGCGAAACCCTGACCTTCTACGGCGTCGGCTTCGGCGCGGTGGACTCGGGGCCCGTGGGGGGTCGGCTGGCGCAAGGCTTGCCGCGCGTTGTCGCGCCCGTTCAATTCTTCTTTGGCGATCGCGAGGCGCGCGTCGACTACGCGGGTCTCGTCCCTGGACTGGTTGGTCTGTACCAGTTCAACGTTGTGGTCCCCTCCGGACTTGGCAGTCAGGACCTTCCCCTGCGTGTCACGGTCGGCGGAGCCAACCTCACACAGACGTTGTATATCCCGGTGCGGGAATGACAGTGGTGACCCTATGGCACGTGGTTGGGAAAGCAAGTCCGTCGAAGAGCAGATGGAGTCCGCCGAATCCCGGCGGCAGGAGCGAAAAGCGGCAGACGCTGTAACGTCCGAGCAGGCCCGCCTAGACGCGGAGCGGGACGCGCTGCGCATGCAACTAACGCGAATCCGGCGCGAATACGAGGATGCGCGCCACGACCGCCATCGCGAACAACTCGAGGGCGCCATCAAGCATCTCGAAGAGAAGCTGGCCAGCTTAGGCTAGCTCGCAACTTCTTTGCGTACCTCGCTCGCGATCTTATCATCGCGAAGAGCGACGAAGCGCGAATGGCGCAGATGATTCGCGTCAGTCCAATCGGTGAACTCGACTTGCGCAACCAGTTCCGGCCGGAGCCAGGTGCAGCGCTTCATTACGGCTGCGGTCAGCGCTTCGCCACGGCGAGCGTTCTTCGGCTCGGGCAGGTTGGCGAACGGGCATTCGGCGCTTTCATAAGCCTTGAACAGCCGGCATAGATCGCGCTTCAGCTTGGGTGTGTAGCCGTTTTTGATCTTGGCGATGAAGATCAGGTTCTTGCCTTCGTAGTATCCGACCAGGAGCGATGAAAAGCAGTCCGTCGCCTGGATGTATCCGCCGATGACGAGTTCCTGGCCTTTGTTGACCTTCAACTTCACCCAGGCGCCGCTGCGCTGGCCGACTTCGTAGACGCTGTTGGACCGTTTCGCGATCAGTCCTTCGAGCCCCTGCTCCCGGGCAGCGCGTATCAGTGCTTCCGGCTCGGCTTGCAACGGCTCCACCAGCCGCACAGTGTCGCCGACTCCAGCCAGGGCGTGACGAAGCGAATCGCGGCGGTCGCGCAGCGGCTCACCGAGAACGCTCTTGCCTTTCCACGCCAGCAGATCGAAGGCGAAGTAAAGAAATGGACCCTGGTTGTTTTGCAGACGGTTGAAGGATGGCTTCCCGTCTTCGCCGAGCGCGACCACTTCGCCGTCGAGCATCGTGCCGGGCTCCAGCTCGGACAGCGCTTTCGCAACGTCGGGGAAGCGATCGTTCAGAGCGTTGTTGCGGCGGGAAAGGAGCCGCAGCCGTTCGTCGTCCCGAATGGCCAGGGCTCGATAGCCGTCCAGCTTGATCTCGTATTCCCACTGGTGACCTTCCGGTAGCGCCTCTACGAGCTTGCATTGCATGGGCTCGACAAAGGTCAACTTGGCGTCGGGCAGGCGATTGCTCTGCCACACCGCGCCCTTGGCGGTCGCGATCTCCTCCAAGGTCCGGCCGGTCAGCGCCGAGGTGTCCTTCACCGGCTTGATTGCCTTGCCGACCTTGGTCAGCGTCCAGGAGCCCTCACCCTTGGACCCGTCGCGCTCGATCATCCACTCGCCCTTGAGCTTCTTGCCGTCCAGGTGGATGTGCAGCCGGCCCTTGTAGTAGTTTCCCTCCACGATCTCGTAAGTGCCGATGTCCCACACCATCACCGTGCCGCCGCCGTATTGGCCTTGGGGAATCGTGCCTTCGAACTGCAGGTACTCGATGGGATGATCTTCTACAGCGCGGGCGAGGCGCCGTTCGTCAAGCGTATAGGGCACACCCTTCGGCACCGCCCACGACTTCAGCACATCGTGCATCTCCAGCCGCAAGTCGTAGTGAAGGTGGCTGGCCGCATGCTTCTGAATGACGAAGCGGCGCCGCCCTCCTTGCTTGCTCCGCCGCACGATTGGCTCGGGGGCTTTGACGACGACCTTGCGCGGCGCGGGCGCTTTCCGGGCTTCGAACGCTTTCGGCAGCCGCTGCTTCAGCTTCAACACGGGCGCCCAGAGGTCGCCTAAAGCTTCGAATCTTTCCAACGCGGCTTCCGGGTTAAAGTACAGGGAATCGGCAGTACGCAGTTCTTCCCAAGTGACCGGCGTCGACACGAACGGCGTGGTGCGCTTGGCGCGCAGCGAGTACACGCCCACGGTGGTCTTGTAGTCGGAGTTTTGGCTCCAATCGATGAAGACCTTCTTCGCCCGTGCGATCTTCGCCATATCGCTCACAATCAGCTTGGGATACTGCTTTTCGAGCAGTTCGGCTACGGTCTTGGCGAATGCCTGGGTGGCGGGGTAGGTTACCGGCGTGTTCAAAGGCACGTAGACCTGAAGGCCTTTCGAGCCGGAGACCTTCACAAAGCATTTCAGTTTGAGTCCATCGAGTACGATTTTGAGCAGGTACGCGACCTCCGCGCAGGTGTGGATGTCGGCTCCTTCGCCCGGGTCGAGGTCGAACGCCACGTTGGTGGGCGTGTCAATCGCCGGAGCACGGTGCAAGAACGGATGGATCTCCAGGTTCGCGAGGTTCGCCAGCCACACCAGCGTCGGGAGGTCATCGACCATGACGTAGCGGATATCCCCGTGTCCGCCGCGCCTGGGCACCGGAACCAAACGAACCCAATCCGGCGTAAATGACGGCGCGTCTTTCTCATAGAAGTGCTCGCCCGTGACGCCGTCGGGGTAGCGCTTGAGGGTGACAGGCCGATCCTTCAGGTGCGGAAGCAGCCAGCGGGATACCCGGATGTAGTAGTCGATGACCTGCGCCTTGGTGAAGCCGTTGGCCGGGAACAGGACCTTATCGAGGTTGGAAACCGCGACAACCCGTCCCTGAACGACAAGCTCGCCCGTCTGACGCGCGCCACCCACGCCGGCTTACGAACGCTGCGTCGATCCGCGGTGGTTCGCGCCCGGCTCGTGGGTGGACAGGATGGGGCCAGGCTCCTCGGTGGGTGGCTGAACGCTGATCTTATTGACGACCTCCGTGATGCCCTCCACTTCCCGAGCCAACGTTTCAGCGCGCTCGCGGATGAATCGGTTATCGGCGGCGCCGATGAGAAGTGCTTGCGTACCTATCACCTGCACGGTGACGCGCGAAGCGTCGACCATCGGATGCTGCTCCAATCGACTCCGAATCTCGCTGACAAGACGCTCGTCGGCTTCAGCCATGGCTGCTCTCCTCGCCTGTGTGACGCGCAGGAGAGCAGACTGTAACCTATTCCGCAGGTAAGGTTCCGGTCACGTATTGACCGAGATACTGCTGGCCGTTGTTTGCCCCGTTGCGCCCGCCCGCGCCCGGGATCGGCCGCAGAACCCGGAATGCCACCGCGTCGCCCGCCTTCAGCTTGGCTTGTAAGGCGCGCACGTCGTCGGCCGAGCCGACGGGCTGGCGGTTGATGGACACGACTATGTCCTTCTCCTGCAATCCGATCTCGTCGGCAAATGAGCCTTCCTGAACTCCAGTAACGACCACGGCGCTGCGGTTGCCGAGTTCAGCGTGCTGCTTCTCGGTTTCGTTGGCCGGCCGCAGCGAGATACCGAAGCGAGCCGATTTGGGTTCGTTTTTCCCGCTAGGGGTGTCGGAATCGTCGCGCCGGCTGTACCGCGGATCGGCCGCGGCGAGCTGTTCCTCGCGATCGGCGATGGTTAGCTGAAGATCAAGTTTCTTGCCGCCGCGATCCACCGTGACCGTAGCGCTGGCCCCGATGGGCGTCGTGGAGACGCGGTTTACCAGGTCGTCGCCATCCTTGACGGCCTTGCCGTTGAAGGCGACGATCACGTCCTCATCCTTCATACCGCCCTTTTCCGCCGGACCGCCCGGGGTTACCTTCTCGACGATCACGCCGGAGGTGAGTCCCAGCCCTTTCATCAGTTCGGGACGCGAATTGGCCTTGGTGAACTGAATCCCGATGGATCCGCGCGACATTTTGCCGCTGCGGATGATGGAGTTATACACGGCCGCCGCGGTGTTGACGGGCAGCGCGAAGCCGACTCCCTGATAACCGCCGCTTTGCGTCGCAATCGCCGTGTTGATGCCGACCACTTCGCCATTGATGTTTAGCAGTGGACCGCCGCTGTTTCCCGGGTTGATCGCTGCGTCTGTCTGAATGAAGCGCTGGAACTGCTCGGCGCCCGGCACGTCGCGGCCGGTGGCACTGACGATACCGGCGGTGACGGTGGCTTCCAGGCCGAACGGCGAGCCGATCGCAATTGCCCAATCGCCTACCTGCACGGCATCGGAGTTGCCGATCTTGGCCGGCGGCAGCGACTTGTGTGCGTCGATCTTGATGACAGCGATGTCGGTTTCCGGATCATAGCCGATCATCTTGGCGCGATATTCGCTCTGGTCGTTTGGAATCTTGACTTTGATGGAATCAGCCTTTTCGACCACGTGGTAGTTGGTCAGGATGTAGCCGTTCCGGTCCACGATGAAACCCGACCCGGTGGCTTGCCGGCGGAAGGCACGGGGCGACAATCCGCTACCACCTTCGGGTCCGCGATTGCCGAAGAAGCGACGGAACAGGTCGGCGCCTTCTTCGTCGCCTTCTTCCTCCTCCTCATCCGGGGCCGCCTGGCCGCGACGGCGTGTTGACGGCTTGGGCGTGTATTCGGTACTGATGTTCACCACCGAGCCTTCCATGCGCTTGGCCAATTCGACAAATTGGTTGTTCGGCGCCTTGACGGCATCGGGAATGGTCAGGGGAGTCGCATCGGGCGCTGCCAATTGCGCTTTAGCGGCATTCACTCCCGTGGTCATGAGCGTACCGATCAAAATCCCGATCGAGAGCGTAAACAGAAGTAAGCTGATCGAGAGGAGCTTCTGCTGCCGTATCTTGCCGAAAAAGCGCATAAAATCTGTTGGAGGACCTTCTATAGATTATAGAGACTTACCGTGCAAACTGGATGACGCTCAGTTGCCGCTGGTTTCAAATGCTTGCGTGCCGCGCTGCAGCGGCTTTAACTCTACCAACAAAATGCCGGCTAGAATACACCCTGCCCCAGCCAGAACTTGGCGCGTAAGTACTTCGTGCTCGAAGACATACGACGTCAGCCAGGCGAAAACGGGTTCCAGCGAAAAGATGAGAGCGGCGCGCGTTGGCGTCGTATAACGCTGGCCCCACGTTTGGAGCAGGAAGGCGAGCGCCGTAGCCAGACACGCCGTAACACTGAGCGCGACCCACACACGCGGGGTCCACCGCACGAACGGAGTCTCCACAAAGCGACACGATATTGCCGCGAATATCGCGCAAGCTCCGATCTGCAGCAGCGTCAGCCATTCGGTGGGCATCCGTTTCGCGTAGTGCCCCAGTAGCAGAATATGGACCGCGAATGCGCCCGCGCAGGCGACGGTGAGCAGATCGCCCAAGCCCATCTCCAGCCTGGCCGAGGTCAACGTCATCAGGCCCATGCCGGCGGTGGCCAGCAGCACACCCACCCACTCTGAAATCCCGGGGACTCTGCGATAGACGAGCGCCGTGAGCAAAGGTACCAGCACGATGTAGAGGCCGGTAAGAAAGCCCGACTTGGCCGGAGTTGTGAACTTGAGCCCGATTGTTTGCAGCAAATAGCCGGCAAACAGAAAGAGTCCGGTCAGAATGCCGCCCGACCACACGACGACCGAGTCGGACTTTCGCCGGATCGCAAACACTACCGCGAGCAGCACCGCCGCAATGGAAAAGCGGAAGGCGAGAAACAGCGCCGGCGATACATCGTCCAGCGCCTTCTTCACAAGAACGAAGGTTGAGCCCCAAATCAGACAGACGATAGCCAGGGCAAATTCGGCGAACCGCGATTTCGCGCCGCTTGCGCCGAGCCTCATGGCTCCATCAATAAACAGAACAAAGCCAACAGCACGCGCTTCAATCCGCCTTCACGACCATCGGGATGGAACCATTCGTTAGGCGTATGCGCGCCGCCCCCTTGGCCGCCGGCGCCGATCGAGATCGCCGGCAAACCCATGGACAAAGGGATGTTGGCGTCGGTAGAAGCGCAATCCAGATGCGAGCGGACCCCGAGATGCGCATCCACGGCTCGAATGTAGCGCAGGATGGAGGCGTTGTCGGCGAGCCGCCCGCCGGGCCGGGAGCCGACTTCTTTAAATCGCGCCGACAGCCTGCCGCCGGTGGCGCGATCATTCTCGGTTTGCAGAGACCGATCGATGCACGAGGTGAGCAACTCCACAAGCTCGTCGATCCGGGCCGGGCTTTCCGACCGGATGTCCACCTTCGTCCGAGCTTCCGTCGGAATCGAATTGATGCTTGAGCCGCCTTCGATGGTGCCGAAGTTGAACGACGTTCGGGGGGTGGTCGCACGCGCCACCGGATCGTCGACAAAGAAGGCGATGCCGCGGCTCAGCGCATGCACGGGATTGCCGATTCCAAAGTCGCTCCAGCTATGTCCGCCCGATCCGACGAACGCGATCTCAAAGCGCCGGCTCGCCAAGGCTTGACAAGTAATGTGGTCGGTTGTGGGTCCATCCAGTACCAGGAAGGACCGGATGCGGGACGCCAGTGACGATTGGCGGCACAAGTACCGCATGCCGCTGAGGTTGCCCTCGCCTTCTTCGCCGACATTCGCGACAAACGTCACCGAATTTGCAGATTCGACACGGGGGGCGGCTTTCAGTGCGCGAGCGAGAGCAAGTAGCGCGGCGAGCCCGGCCCCGTTATCCGAAACTCCCGGACCTGCCAGTGCGCCGTCCGGGTGGACCTTGATGTCTTCCGGTGTTCTCGGCGCGAGCACCGTGTCCAGGTGAGCGGTGACTGCGACCAAGGCGCCGCGGTGCGCGGGATCGGCTTGGGCGACCACGTTGCCGGCGCGGTCAATACGCGCGTCGTAGCCGTAGGCGCGGAACTGGTTCACCATCCATTCCGCGCGCTTGCCCTCGAGAAAGGTGGGCGCGGGAATGCGGCACAGCTGCAAGTGCTGCTCGTTTATCCATTGGCGTTCTCGGACCACCCACTGCAGGCATTCGCGAACTCCGGAGGCCTGTGCGAGTTCAGCGACGAATGCGGCATCGGGTGGGCTGGCTTTCAGCGTGCCCATCGAAACTTTCCTCAGTGTAGCGGACGTGGGCGAGTAGTATGATTCTGGGAAGCCATGCGAGTTCTTATTGCCGCCCCGTTACTCTGCGTAAGTCTGTTTGCCGCCGACGTTCGCCCGCTGCCCCCACCGGGTATTGATGTTCCCGCCAATCAGAAAGCGCAACTGGAAGAAGGACTGAAGCGCTTGTCGGCGAGCATCGATCAGTTGCAGGGATCGAAGCTGCTGCCGGACGTGCTCGTTTTTCGCGACGCCGTGCGCACCGCGCTTGAAAATAAGGAGTTCTTCCGGCAGGAAGATATCGGCAAAGCGCGCGATCTGCTTCGCGAAGGCCAACAGCGCGCCGATGCCTTGATGGAAGGGCGCGCGCCTTGGACCACCGCGACGGGCCTGGTTGTGCGCGGCTACATTTCCAAGATCGACAAGAGCGTTCAGCCTTACGGACTCGTGATTCCGGCGAGTTTCACGCGCGACCGCAAATGGCGACTCGATACCTGGTTTATCGGACGCAGTGAAATGTCGAGCCAGGTGAATTTCATGTACGACCGCATGCGCAATCCGGGCGAGTTCACGCCTTCCAACGCGATCATGGTGCACCCTTACGGACGATATTGCAATGCGAATAAGTTCGCCGGTGAGATCGACCTGTTCGAAGTGCTGGAAGCGGTGAAGAAGCAATATCCCATCGATGAGAATCGGATTCTTGTCCGGGGCTTTAGCATGGGCGGGGCCGCGGCGTGGCATTTTGCCGCGCATTACGCGGGTGAGTGGGCGGCGGCAGCGCCGGGTGCGGGCTTCAGCGAATCGGCCGACTTCCTGAAAGTATACGAGCGCGAAACCATCAAGCCGACCTGGTGGGAAGAGAAGCTGTACCACATGTACGACGCGACCGATTACGCCGCCAACCTGTTCAACCTGCCGACGGTCGCCTACAGCGGCGAAATCGACGGACAAATCCAAGCGGCGCGGATGATGGAAAAAGCGCTCGCCGGCGAGGGCATGACACTGAAGCACGTGATCGGCCCCCAGACTCCGCACCGGTATCATCCCGACTCAAAGGTGGAGATCGCGAATATTCTGGATGCGATCGCGGAGAAAGGTCGCGAACCGTATCCGAGCAAGATTCGTTTCACCACTTTCACGCTGCGGTACAACCGCATGAAGTGGGTGACCGTCGATGCCATTGACGAGCATTGGGAGCGTGCCCGCTTGGACGCCGAACTCGTGAAGGACGGAGTTCAAGTGAAAGCTTCCAACGTGGGCGCCTTTACGCTGAAGTTTGGGCCGGGCGGCGTGCCCTTCGACCTGGACGCGAAACCCGCCGTGATCATCAACGGCCAGCGAGTGGTAGCGGCTGGACCGAGCACCGACGGGTCGTGGACTGCATCTTTCCGGCGGACGGGCGATAAGTGGGTCAGCGGGTCGTTCGCGGGGAACGAACTTCGGAAGAAGCATGGGCTGCAAGGCCCGGTGGACGACGCGTTCATGGACAGCTTCGTCTTCGTGAAGCCGACCGGCGCCCCGGCGGCTCCGGGAATTGCCAAGTGGGTCGCAGCCGAGCAGGCGCATGCCATCACCGAATGGCGTCGTCAATATCGTGGCGATCCGCAGGTCCGGGACGATACGTCTGTAACAGACGCGGAGATCGCTGCCAGCAACCTGGTGTTGTGGGGCGATCCAGGCAGCAACAAAGTCCTGGCGCGGATTGCAGACAAGCTTCCTGTGAAATGGAGCGCCGCCGATCTGGTGGTGGGGTCACACAAGTATTCGGCTGAGACGCATGCGCCTATCTTGATTTACCCGAATCCTTTAAACCCGAACAAATACGTGGTTCTGAACAGCGGCTTCACGTTCCGCGAGTACGATTATCTGAACAACGCGCGCCAGGTTTCCAAAATTCCTGATTGGGCGATCGTCGACACAACCGTGCCACCTAATGAGCGATTCCCCGGCAAGATCGTCAACGCGGGTTTCTTCGGTGAAACCTGGGAGTTAAAACCTGCTCCCGCGAGCAAGCGGGCGGCTGCGCGCTGACCGTGAGCGAGCAAACGGTATGTACAGTTTCACGGTGCATTTCCCTCTATATTTTGTGGCGAGTCGATTCTGCTTGTCGGCCGCTCAATATCGCTTCTAACGGAGGGGACTTCACATGAACAGCATTTTCTACATCATCGGTGTGATCGTGGTTGTAATTGTGGTTCTGAAGCTTCTGGGCCTCTATTAAGAGGCCCTAGAGGGTCTTCGTCACCTTCGACAGTGTTCTGGGCTCATCCGGGTTGAGACCTTTCTGCTCAGCCAGCCGAGCCGCAAACATCTGCGCGGGAACGATGTAGGGGATTGGCGTATACAACTCAGTGAGTTCGATAGGGAGGCAGATGGTTCGCTTGGCGGACTTCGCTGCTTCTGCATTGCTCCTATCGGTTATTACCAGCGTTTCGGCACGCAAATGCTGCAGCTTGGCGAGGGTTTCCTTCAATCCTGGCCAAGCCACGCCGGAGGGCGCAAACACGAACGACGGGAATGAGTGCTCCACCATGGCAATCGGGCCATGCAGCAGGTCGGCGGACGAGAACCGCTCGGCCACCACGTAGCAAGTCTCCATCAGCTTTAACGCAAACTCGAACGCGTTCGAGTAGTTCAGGCCGCGTCCCACGACGATGGCGTGGTCCATGAACGTGTAGCGCTCGGATAGATATGTGATCGAGGGCTCCAGGGAAAGGGCGGTTTCCACCTGAGTCGGCAGACCGCGAAGCTGGTCAATGTCGATGCTCGCGCCGAGCGCGTACGCCAGCAGATAGAACGCGAGGAGCTGTCCGGTGTACGTTTTCGTAGCGGCAACGCTCTTTTCTTTACCGGCGCGGACCAGCAACACATGCTGAGCGAGTTTGGCGAGGCTACTGCCTTCTTCATTGGTGATGCCCACCGTGACGACACCTTGCCCACGAGCGCGTTCCAGGAACGCGTTGGTGTCCGTCGATTCGCCCGATTGCGAGATTGCCACGACCAGAGCATCGCGATAACCGAGTCGCGAATCATAAAGCGTCACCACGGACGGCGCGGCGAGCGATACGGGAATCCCGGTGCAGATTTCCAAAAGATAGCGGCCGAATGTGGCGGCATTGTCGGACGTGCCTCGTGCGACCAGCACGATAAGCCGAGGCCGCTCTCTGGAAAAGCGCCGCCGCAGGTCCTCAACACCCGCGAGTTCCGCGGCCAGCGTGCGCTCCAGAGCTCGGGGCTGCTCGCGGATTTCTTCGAGCATCTTCGACATGCCTCAAGCGTAGCAGGGGGGGTTATCGCAAGACGAAGCGAGTACGGTAGCCGAGTTGACGGCCGCCGCTAGACAGGGTGACGTTGAGCGACTTCGGCGGTTTGGCCGGCAGTTGCACGTGAACGCGATACTGCCTTGTCAATGCGCCCATGGTTTGCGCGATGGCGTCCGGAATTTCGGCAGCCGAGCGGCAGAATTGCGCGGCCCCGCCCGATATTCTCGTAAGCTGCGAAAGACCATTCTGATAGGCCTCATCGAGGCGCTCACGCGAATAACGAAGGTGGACGAGAAAGACCGGCGTTTGCGAGCGGGCGAGTGAAGCGCTGACTCGCGAAATGCGTTCGCGTATCAGGCCTTCCGGGAAGCGGCGGCTAAGGTCGCGCGAATCGCTGGAGTTGATTACAGGATTGGTGAAGTCTTCACGATAGTTCCGCACATCGCTGTCGGTGATATAAAGGACCGCTACCCGCACATTCGACTTAACGGCCACGGCATCGGCGAGTTGTGCGGCCGACTCGACTGTGTCCAGCAAACCAGCTTTGCCGTTCACCGGCACGTTCGTAATCGCTTCTTCGATTGCGTCGCGATCCGCGGTGGGGTCCAACACCACACGCAAGCCTTCCTGGGCTCGAAGAATGGTGACGTGGATGCGCTCCGGTATTTCGTGGAAGGTGGCAGCGAGAGCGCTTTTAGCGGGAGCCCCGTAAGCTAAGTCGCCCACAACATCCATCACCAGCAGGACTATCAAGTCATCCTTGGGCGTACGGATAGCCGTGACAGCTGCTTTTCCAATCCCATCAATGGTGGCCTCGAAATCGGCAGCTTTCAGGAGCGCTTCTTCGTCAGCCGAGACGGGCACGCGCACATCGGCAGCAAAGCCCGTCGCGGCGATGAGGAGCGCGATGCACAGTAGGGCTGCTTTCGAAGGCATCAAAAACTGTACCGCAGGCCGAGTTGGAGAACACGGCCGCCTCGGGAGCCGATGATCTTCCCGGCGTTCACGTTCGGCGCCGTGACAGGTCCGATGACAGTATCCGGATCGTTCCAGTTAGCGTGATTGATGAAGTTGAAGCCGACAGCGGACAATTCCACGGTGCGATCGGCATCGAGCGCGATGCGCTTGTTCAGCGAAAGATCGTGGTTTTGCGAGATGGGTCCACGAAGTGTGGGATGCGTGCGCGATGCCGCTCCGGGAGTGAAGTCGTCCGGTTGGGCAAACGCCGCGGGATTGAACCACATGTCCGGCCCGGGATTGGGAACCTTGGGATCGACGCCGGGACCCACGTCGACGTTTAAGG
>DASQDN010000097.1:0-3005 GCA_035634155.1 Bryobacteraceae bacterium
AAAATCGAAGCACCGCCGTTCCGGCCGAAACTCCACGGATGGTTAATGACGTGGAAGACTGTCCGGCTTCGAATCTGAGACGCGCGGGTTCGAGTGCAATCACGCCTTCAGGCGTTGCAGTCACAGTCACCGCGATGTCGCTCCCGGCAGCGGCTGCGCCGCCTTGCGTGTTGATACTTAGGCTGCCTGTTTGACCGACGCGCAGGGTCGCTGTTGCGGGCGGGATGTAGACCTGCACTGGCCGCAAAACGATGGCAGAGCGGAGATCGGTATAACCGGGCGCGGTGAAAAGGACCTCTGCCGTGCCCGCCGATGCAAGCGCTTCAAGAATGAACGAATTCGCCACAAGGCCCGGCTTGACGGAGAGAAGCGACGGATCTCCTGAAATGGCGGAGGCGGCAAGCTGAGCGCCGCCTTGGCTGGTGACGGTACAGGTGCGCTGTAGCCGCTTCGCCAGGTCGGACTCGCCGCAGGAAGCGCTGAGCCGCGGGGCTTCCACCCGCACGGGCTGCACATCCGAGTAATCCGCCACAGGACCGAATCCAGCCGGTTGATTGACGCGCAATTCAGCTTCGCCGACGGCGACAGCAGTGACCTGGAATATCAGCCGGTCGGTGAGCACAGGGTCAGGAACTGTCTTCACCGCAGCGATGTCCGGCGCCGTGCTGGTGATCTCCGGCCACAGTATCTGGGAACCGCTTCGAGGCTGTCCCGAGAGCGTTACAGCCGGCGGGGTGCGTGTCTCTGCGTAGTATGGAACGGCAAAGTAGCACTCGTATGTCGAGGTTTGTCCTCGAGTTAACACCAGGGTCTGGTTCGATCGGTTACAGGCGAGCCAGGAGGGTACGACGCGAATAACTGCGAGATCCTGCGAGACTCCGGCGGTCGTTGCCTTCAGAGTCGTTTCGCCTTCGGCATCCAAGGCGTGGCTGAAGATCCGCGGCGTGGCCGGAGCGCCCGCGCTCAACGCGACGTTGATGGAGGGCGATCCAGGGCCGGACTCCGAACGCGATAGCAGCACTCGGCCTGGATCTGAACTCGAGATACTAAGGATGGAAGCATTTTCGCTGCGAAGAGCTTGCGGGACGGTAAGCTCGACCGAACTCTGCAGGTTCTTGCCGAGTCGATAGATGTCCCCGCTGACCAGGGCCGGTATCTGATTCTCAACGATCACAGAGGCCGGGGTTACACTCACCCCAGCCGGCGCCTCGAGGATGATCTCGGTTTGTCCTTCGGAATGGCCGATGACTTCGATTTCGGGAGCGTAGGGCGTCAACTCAACGACTGCGGGCTTGATGGTGGCGATGGCAGGATCCGCCGTGCGCATGTTGAGGCGAATCGGACCAACCCCGGGTCGTAAGGCAGAAACACCGAGAGACGGTGTCAGGCGTCCTGTCCCTCCCTTGGTAAGGGTCACATCATTGACAACGACCGCAATAGGTCGAAACAAGACTGCAAGCTCCGACGTGGGGTGGCCTGGAGCTTCGACACGGAGCATCGCGCTGCCGGACTCAGAGAGCGCGTGAAGGAAGATGCCAGATGCCGTGGCCGCGAGCTGAATCGACCGGCCGGTCGCCGAAGATTGAGTCTCGCTCAGCACGAGCTTATCGGGATCGCTGCTGGTGATCGTAGTTCCCGCGGGAGCAGCAATCGAAAATGTCAACTCGTAGAGCTGGTCCCGCATCATCGGCAAGCGGGTTCGGCCGGTGAGCGGCGGTGTGGGCGAGTCGTTGAGGCGAAGGCGCATTCTGCCGGAAACGCGCGCCTGAGCGAAGCCGGATCCGCTTTCCGCTACGATCGTGCTCTCAGCGCCCGCTTCAGGATTGGTGAAATAGAAGATACCGGTGTCCTTCTCATTCGATAGCTCGAACGTATCGGGGGCGAGTCGGATGGACGCGCCTTCGGTTCGTAGGCGGACGGGCATCATTATGCCGGGCTGGAGCTTTTGGGCGGAAACTGCGACTCCTGATTGTTCGTCCACAGCCGCCGTGTACACTTGCGCCGCGCCCTGGTAGCCGCTGGCGGTTGCGCCGTTGTATGCCCGAATGGCAACACCGGATGTGGTAAGCGTGACTTTGATTTCGCGGTCGGTTTCACCAGCCACTCGCACGCTGAGACGCACCTCGCCGAGAGATTTTAGAGCTGAGCAGTAGAACGTGTACGGCCCGCCTCGTGTATCGGGAACAAGAGTGATTTCGGGGCTTCCGCGATCTTGGGCCGTCGTTGCGAGGAGCAGGGCAGACGGATCGCTCGATGTGATGGTAATCAACGAGTGGCCGTCATACCCGATCGAGGAAACACACTGCAGGTCCTTACCCACCACAATGGGGCCCGGCAGAGTAAGACGTGAGGTCGCGCTGTCTTGAACTCGGACGCGCAGGCTGCGATTGGCGACACGCATCGTACCGGGTGCGGCGGTCAGCGACAGTTCTGCTTGGCCTGCCGCGCGGCCACCAATCTTTAAACTGGTTGGCAGTTGGAGGGTGACGCGGCTCACTTCCACCACTCGTGGGGCCGAATTGGACACCGTAAGAGTGGGAGGCGAGACGCCGGGACGTATGTTCCCGAAGGAGCCGGACTCGCCGGCGGCGACCAGGCTAATCTCGGTGGGCTGGTATCCGAGGGCGAGGGTGATGTCATCCGACAAAACCTGCTGGCCACCCTGGAAGGTGCGCAAGCCCCAGCGCACGACCGATGGTTCCAAGGTGACCGTCAGCGGGAACTCGCCTTGGAACTCACTTGAGGTCAGGACGAGCCGAACCTGACCTTCCTGCGACAGAGCCTGCACGTAAACCACTGGTTGACGGTTTCTTTCCACATCGACGGTGACGGAGGCTCGTCCAACAACATCGCCCGAGGTGGAGACGAGGAGGCGGTTCGGGTCCTCGCTTCTGACCGTGACGACGCCGCGACGCTGCTGGGCCGGCAATCGGCTCTGATTGTGTACGAAGTCGAGCAGCATAGAAGTTTGCAGGTCTTTCCCGAGGCGGAAATCCTGAACCGCC
>DASQDN010000098.1:0-2932 GCA_035634155.1 Bryobacteraceae bacterium
TTTACTGGTTCCGCTATACCTGCGTGCTCATTCTGCGCACGCGCGACGTGAAGAAGTACGCCGAGCGGGTTGCCCAGATCAATCACCTTACATTCCTGGAGGCGGAGCAGAAGTTGGCCACGGTTGCTTCACCGGACGAAACTTTCGAGAAGCTCCATGAATCTCTCGACCGGGACTATCGGGTAGTCAGCTACCTGCTGCGCAACGCAGGTACGCAGGGCGGCGAATCGATTGAAGAGCATATGCTTCGGCTCGACTACCAGATCATGCGCGTGTACTACTTCCTGACCAAGCCATTTTCGCGCCGTTCCGCGCGCCATGCGCTTATTGAGCGCGCGTCGATCATCAGCCACCTCGCCAATGCTATGGGCGAGCGTGTGGCGCTCCTGTAACTCATTCAGTACAATAGAATTCCTTGAGCGTCAAACTTTCCGCCAAAGTTTGGGCTCGAGGTAACGTTTATCGTTAACGGATCGTAATTACATAGACGGGAAATGCGCGTTCAAACTATTTGTCTGTCCTTAGCCACGTTAGCTGCCGGTATCGTAATCGCCGACGGCCAGACGACCGCTCCATCCAAGCCTGCTCCAGCTAAAAGCGGCGCAACGTCGGCCAAACCTGCGACCGCGGGCGGGACGACGTTTGACGCCACCGTACCGCCCCTTCTTAACAAAAGTTGTGGTCCTTGCCATAACGATCGAATGGCGTCAGGCGGTTTGAACCTGGGTCCTTTTACCACCGCCACGTCATTGATGGAACATCGCGACGACTGGGAGCGGATCCTGCAGAAGATCCGAACGGGCGAAATGCCCCCCAAAGGAATGCCGCGACCTCCAGCCGATCAATTGGAGGCGATGTCCAAGTTCATCCACGATAAGTGGGAAGAAGCGGACAGCAAAATCCCACCGGATCCGGGCCGCGTCACCGCGCGCCGCCTGAATCGAACCGAATATTCGAACACTGTCCGTGACTTACTGGGCGTCGACTTCCGGGCTGAGCGCGATTTCCCCACTGACGATTCCGGCTACGGCTTCGACAACATCGGCGACGTTCTCACCATCTCACCCGTGCTGATGGAAAAGTACGTCAGTGCCGCCGAGCGCATTGCCGCTCGAGCCATCGGCGCGGACCCCTTGCCGAAGAAGCCCCTCAACTTCGAGTACTCGCCGAAAGAAAAGAACCTGCGCCGCCTCGACTTCTCCACGGTCGAAGCCACTCACCGCGTGGACTGGGACGGCGAATACATTGTTCGTATCGGCCTTCCCGGTGAGCGCCCCGCCGATGCTGCTCCCGTGCAGATGTCCATCTATATGGACGGGAAGAAATTGACCGAGCGCATGGTGGAAACCAAGCCTTCCGGACTTGTCTATTTCAATCCCTACTCGGAAGAAGAGTTCCGCCTGGTGATTCCGGAAGGCGACCACGTTTTCCGAATCGCGTTCGAAAACGATCCGTTCGTCAAAGGCATGGATCGCAAAACCGCTTACGATCAGAAGAAGAACAAGACCATTGGCTCCATCCTCTTCATCGGCCCGTATCCCGCTAAGGTGGAAAAGGCGAGCCGCAAGAAGATTCTCACCTGCGACCCGTCCAAGGCGGGAGACGCCTGCGTCACGCAGATCCTGTCCACCCTAGCCCGTCGAGCCTACCGGCGTCCCGTCACCAAGACGGAAGTCGATTCGCTCCTCCGCTTCGTGAACCTTGCCAAAGCTGAAGGGCAAAGCGTGGAGCAAGGAATTCAGCTCGCGATCCAGGCGATGCTGGTTTCCCCGCACTTCCTTTTCCGCATCGAGCGCGACACCACGTCGGAGGTCAGCAAGGCCCACCCGATCAGCGAAATGGAGTTGGCCTCGCGCCTCAGCTACTTCCTCTGGTCGTCCATGCCGGACGAC
This sequence comes from Bryobacteraceae bacterium, assembly GCA_035634155.1. Lineage (GTDB taxonomy): Bacteria > Acidobacteriota > Terriglobia > Bryobacterales > Bryobacteraceae > DASQDN01. Next base: position 1,893 of record DASQDN010000098.1, read on the forward strand.
GAGTTGCTGACCTTGGCGGAGAACAAGAAGCTTCGAGCCACTCTGGATATTCAAGTGAAGCGGATGCTGGCCGACCCACGCTCCGCCGCATTCGCCGACAACTTCGCCGGCCAATGGCTCGAGACGCGAAATCTGGACAGCGTCACTCCCGATCCCAAGAAATTCCCTGAGTGGGGCCCCGAGCTTCGCGACGCGATGAAGCAGGAAACGCGCCTCTTCTTTGAAGCGATCCTTCGCGAAAACCGGCCTGTGACCGAGTTCCTCGATGCGAAGTACACGTTCCTGAACGAACAGCTTGCCAAGCATTATGGCATCGAAGGCGTTGCCGGACCGGACTTCCGGAAGGTGGAACTGACCTCGCCGGAGCGCGGCGGTGTTCTGACGCATGGCTCCGTGCTAACGGTCTCCAGCTATCCCACTCGCACGTCGCCAGTGATCCGGGGCAAGTACGTGCTCCAGAATATCCTCGGCACGCCGCCCCCGCCGCCTCCTCCGGATGTCCCGGCAATCGATGAGGCCTCGGTGGGTAATTCCGGGTCCATGCGTCAACAACTCGAAAAGCACCGCACCAACCCGGTTTGCGCGTCTTGCCACAGCCGTATGGACGTCCTCGGTTTCGGCCTGGAAAACTATGACGCGGTCGGCAAGTGGAGGACGATGGACGGCAAGTTCCCGGTGGAACCGGGCGGGACACTTCCGAACGGCAAGTCGTTCAACACCCCCGCTGAGTTGCGGACCCTTCTCTCGGCAGACCTCAACGAGTTTACTCGTTGCCTGACGGAGAAGATGCTGACATACTCGTTGGGTCGCGGACTGGAGCGGTACGACCGCCGGACGGTGGAAGACATCAACCGGAAACTTGCGGCGTCGGATTATAAGTTCCAAACTATTATTTACGAGATCGTGCGCAGCCTGCCGTTCCAAAACCGGCGGGGAGAAACGGTCAAAACGGAAGCAAAGTCGAAGGAGGTTGCACAGCGATGATCGCCACTGGCAAATCACTTGGAAGACGTACTTTTCTGCGAGGCATGGGGGCCGCG
>DASQDN010000099.1:0-2735 GCA_035634155.1 Bryobacteraceae bacterium
AATGTGGCCATCTACCGCCCGATAGACAATCTGATGCGCATCATCGTGCGGTGTGTAATATGCAGTCGGGTCGCCGGAGGCAGCAGGAGTACCAGCCACACCGGAGAGATCGTCCATGCCGATCGGACCAGTTGACCAGTAGAGGCTCCGAATGTGGCGGTCCGGGCTGCGGTAAACCACGATGTTTGTGCCGCGTCGCAGGTCGACATAGGCGGAAGGATCACCGGCCGCTGCAGGCGCCGACGCGAGTGCCGTCAGGTCTCCGTAGGCAGCCTGGTTTGGTCCTGTCCAAGAAAACTCGAAGAGATGATTGTTGCCGCCTCGATAGACCACATGGTGGAAACCGTCTCCGGGCGTGAACCAACCGACTGGATTGCCCGCGGCCCTGGGCGCGCCAACCGAGCCGGTCAGATTGTCATGCCCGACGGGACCAGTCGACCAGTAGAGACAGTGAACGTTGGCGTCCGCGCCTCGGTAAAGCAGAATTTCAGAATTCGTGGTCGGATCCATGTATGCAAATGGATCTCCGGCAGCAAGAGGCGCGCCTGCGTTAGCAGTCAAGTTCGTAGTACCCGCGGCGCCCTGGGCGTTGCGCCAAAGCTCATGCAGGTGACCCGACGTATCCCGATACGCAATGTTGTGGACTCCCAGACCCGGGAGAACACACACCGTCGGCGGTCCGCTGGCCGCGGGCTTATTGAACTCCGCCGAGCGATCCACTACATGCTTGTTGGCATCTTCGACTCGCACGACAAAGCCGCCGGCAATGCCACTGAGTACGTGTACTCTCACGCCTGTGTCCGCCGTATAAACCTGGCCGACACCCAAGGCTTGAGGGGTCAGCAACTCTACGGGAGCGATCCCGTTCTGTGCCCAACCAAGCGGATCACGCGTCTGCACCCGGTACACGATCACCCCTTCACTGGGGATTCCGGCGTCGAACTGATCGACCCGCTGGCGCGCTTCCACCATTAAATAGGGCACGTCCGAGCCGACCCGTATCGCGGCGAATCTTCCCAACGCGGGCGGCTGTACAAGACCGACGCTGTATAGGGCGTAGTCTGCCGTGCGGGCTGTGTGATTAGCAATCGCCCACGTATCGAGCCAGCCGATGGCAGCTTTCGTATAGGCGGATGGGTGCGTGCCGGCGCTCCCCGCCATCTCATCGAAACGGCCCATATTCCCGCCAAAGACGTACAAGTCCCCGAATCCGGTGAGGGAATGCATGAACTCCATGGCCCAAACGCCGACCTGTTCGAGCATGACGAACCGCACCCAGAAGCCGGCCGAGGTCCCTGCCCCGAGGCCGCCGAGCATCACTATAGCGGCGCAATCGTAGCCCTGCCGGCGTAACTCCGCTCCGAGTTGGCCTTCGAGGATATCGGGCGGCACATCTTGTCTGTCGACACTGACGCGAGGCCAAACGGCGGCATCCAAGTCCGCGCGACCGGACGAAACTTTGTGAATGTACGCGCGCAGCGAACGATCGACGCCGGTCCGTGGATCGGGGTCAAACAAAGCGCGGCGTAGAATCTGGTCCTCCCAATCAGCGGGGATATTGTCTGGCGGATGGGCATTGGGTCGGAACAACGGGATAAAGGCAAGCTTCTTCCGTCCGATCCAGGTCTTCTGTGCGGCAGCAGCTTGTGCTGATTCTTGTGCGGGTTTCGTTGCAGGCTTCATGTAGATTCCTCTCTGCCCCCGAACAGCGAGATTGCCAAACGGATTTAGCAAGGAAACATGCAACAAGAGCCACGAGCAAAAGCTCTATTTCCACGGTCGCGGCTCCGAGCAGTACGACGGGACCCATGGGCCGCGTGATGCTGGGCCTGTCGCGTCAAGACCTGTCGTAAACTCTCCTTTAGCTGAACTCAAGAAGGAATACGAGGAAGACGTGAAAACGAAGCCAGCCGGGAAAAGGACGAGCCCAATGACGCGCCTCTGCGCACTTCTGATCATCGGAGCATCCGCGGTTGAGCCGCAAACGCTGAGCATCGTTTCCGCAGCCAGCTTTGACCCCCGCGCCTCACTCGCGCCCGACATGATCGTGACGGCGTTCAGCAGCGCGATCGTACCGCCGCTTACCGGGTACTCGGTGAATGTCGGCAATAGTCCCGCGCGCGTATTCAGCGTTGCTGAGGGCCAGATCAGCTTTATCATGCCCGCAGGCGTTTCGGCGAGCGAAGCCGCAATCACGGTGCGCACGCAAGATGGCGTGGTCGCGACCGCCACGGCACACATTGCGCCTGTAGCTCCGGGCATCTTCACCGCAAACAGTTCGGGTACAGGCGCACCCGCTGGACAGTTGCTGGAGATCCATCCGGATGGCTCTCGCTCCGTTTTCGATCTGTTCCAGGCGGCGCCGGGCGGTTTCTATCTACCGCGCCCGTTTTTCACGAATCCTGGTGAGCTCTATCTCACTCTCTACGGCACTGGGATTCGGGGCAGGAGCGGCAGCGTTACTGCAACGCTGGGCGGCAGACCGGTTCCCGTGCTCGCCGCGGTAGCGCAGGGAACGTTCGAAGGGCTGGATCAGATCAACCTGGGACCGCTGCCGTCCGTCACAGACCGGCGCGGCGAAGTCGATCTTGAAATAACGGTGGATGGCTTGACCGCCAACCGCGTGACTGTCGCGCCAAACGGGCCGGGGCTGGGACAGTGGGGCACGCGAGGGCAGTTGCTGGAGGCCAACTCCGAGATGGCCGTTGGCGAGCTCGCGGGCAAGATCTATGTCT
>DASQDN010000100.1:0-11585 GCA_035634155.1 Bryobacteraceae bacterium
GACACGCGGGGCGAAGTTGTTGCGATCGGGATTCACAAGCGCCTCGTCGCGCAAGGAGCCTTCCTTGGCGAGCACGAACGATTGTGTCGCGGCATCGTAGTTGGCCCATTGCAGGTTGCGCTCGCGAGTGGGCGTAGCGAACTCGTATCGCATTCCCAGATTGATTGTGAAGCTGCGCGCGACTTTCCAATCGTCCTGCACATAGCCGAAGTACATGCGCTGGTAAATATCGAACGTGGTGTTCGAATCCTGCTGATAACGCGTAGGCAGCCCGAGCAGCACATCGGCAATCGCGTTCTCCCAGCGCGCATTCACGCCGGTAAACCGGCCGGTGAAATCGAAGTTGCCGAGCAGGGAACTCACATCCCGAACGCCGGTCGCGACGAATAGGATCTCGCCTCCGCCTCGGAGTGAGTGGCTGCCTTTCACCGTGGCGAGCGACTGGCGCAGATTCCAACTGCGCGGCGTCTGCTGCTGCGGAACCGAGGTGGTGCGGCCTAGCCGCCGCAGAGTGCCTCCTGGGAAACTCACCACGGGCATACCGCCGCAGATTGCCTCGTCGGTAGGCGCCCCACGTAAACCGATCAGTTCCTGTGGGCATCCGGATCCGAAGTTTGGCGGAAACTGGTAATAGTCGCCGCGCGAATGACCGAGGCGCGTCTCGGACACGATCGACGGTGTCAGCACCCAGGTGACGCCCGCCGCAATCCCTTGGGACCGCAAGTCCGCGGTGCCGAAGGTATCATTGGTGGAGCCCTCCGCCAGACCGGGCCGCGGTGCAGGCTGCACGAACACAGTATCCACGAACGAGTAGCGCCCGAACACGTTGACGTTAGAAGCCAGCGTGTGGTCAAGGCGAACATCGAACTGGTTCGTCTCAGTCCGATTCACCGGCACGCTTACGTAGTTGTTGTCGCTCGTCGAGCTGAAGGTGTTTGGGTCCGGCGCCACGGCCATGATGCGGCGTCCGACTGGATCGATGAGGTTTTCGGGAATGCGCCAGCAGTTGCCGCTTCCGTCATTGCACCCGGCTGTGGCCGGGATGCGAAAATCCTGGCCCGTGTCGGTGGGGTTGAATGGATTGTGAATCGGTGTCGCGAAAATGCCCTGCCGCCACATGGGATTGGGAACAGAGCTGAGTCGCACCACGCCCGCTCCGTCGCGGAGCCCTTCGTAGTCGGCGAAGAAGAAGGTCTTGTCTTGTACGATGCGTCCACCCACGGCAGCGCCGAATTGATTCCGCAGGCGGAAGGGTTTCTCCAAGCCTTGCTTGTTCGCAAAGAAGTTCGCTGCGTCCAGATTGTCATTGCGATGGAACTCATACAACGAGCCGTGAAGCTGATTGCTTCCCGACCGCGTCACGGCGTTGATGAGCGCGCCCGAGCTACGCCCGAACTCAGCCGAATAAGCGTTGGTCTGAATCTTGAACTCCTGCAGCGCTTCTACTGAGGGCTGCACCACCTGCATGTTCAAGCCGCGAAAGCTATTCGAGTACGAGGTGTTGTCTACGCCGTCTAGTTGGAACGCATTGTTGAAAGCGCGGTTGCCGTTGACATTGAACGCGCCCTTGAATCCGATACCTTGCAGCCGCGGAGTTGGGGCCAGGACGCCGGGAGAGAGCAAGGCGAGCTGGTTGTAGTCGCGGCCGTTCAGTGGCAGCTCCACGATCTTGGTCTGGTCGAGTACGGCGCCGCGAGCGGAGGTCGCCGTTTCCAGCATCGGCGCGGTGGCCATTACCTCGATACGCTCGGCCACATCGCCGACGGTGAGCTGCACATCGATCCGCGCGGATTGGTTCACCTGCAGGACGACGCCGGTGGAGATCCATTGCTTGAACCCTGGCGCGGAGGTGGTTATCCGGTACGTTCCTGGCCGTAGCGCGCTAAACGAATAGCGGCCCTCGGCGTCGGTGACGGCGGTGGTTTCGACGTTTGTTGCCTGGCTTGTCAGTTTGACCGTGCCGTTTGCGATCACGGCGCCGGCGGGGTCCGAGACGATGCCCGTCAAAGTGGCCGTTTCAAACTGTGCCGTCAGACTTGTAGCAATCAGAAAGATGAGCACTGATGCGCGAGTTCGGTTGGACATGGCAGCTCCTCGATCGAAAGAGTATAGCCTTTCAGCTGCTTCAATAGCACGGTGTCATTCAGAAATAGCTCAAAAATCACGCGGATGAAACACATCGCGCGGCAGAGCCCCGGCATCCAACTAGTAGAGACCGATGCAGGCATCATCCGCAGTTCATTCCATCGCTCCGTGGCTCCTGGACATTCAAGCGATTTATCATGAGCCGGCAGTGCTCGATTATGCGCGGGGGCGGGAGATCCTGGATCGCTTTCCCGACGCCGAGCGTGTGCTGGTGAAGTCTCACTGGAACATCCCGGGCCTGCATGGATCGGAAGGCAACTCGGCGGATTGGATCGCGATCAAGCGCAACGTCCTGGTGCTGGGTGTGAAGAGCTCGCTCGCTGCGCGACCGAACAGCCGCAGCTCGGACTTCGTGGCTCCGTCGCATGCGAACGGATGCGCGATGGCGTGCTCGTATTGCTACGTGCCACGACGGAAGGGTTACGCGAATCCGATCACAACGTTCATCAACATCGAACAGATCACGGGTTACCTGGCTCGCCATGCGGGCCGACAAGGTTGGAAGCCGGAACCGAGCCAGATCGACCCTAAGTACTGGGTTTATGACATCGGCGAGAATAGCGACTGCTCGGTGGACGCGTTGCTCAGCGAGAACGTGCATGATCTGGTGCGGCTCTTCCGTACGCTGCCGAATGCGAAGGCGACGTTTGCCACGAAGTACGTGAATGCCCGGCTGCTCGATTATGACCCGCAGGGCAAGACACGCATCCGCTTGAGCCTGATGCCGCAATCGGTGGCCCAGGTAGTGGACGTCCGAACGTCGCCGATTCGGGAACGCATCGCCGCGATGAATGATCTTCATGCCGCAGGGTATGAAGTGCATCTGAACTTCTCTCCCGTGATCTACTACGACGGCTGGCTGGACGATTACCGGGCTCTGTTCGCGGAGATCGCCGACACCGTGAATGACCGTGTGAAGGCCCAACTAGCGGCTGAGATCATCTTCCTGACGCACAACGATAAGCTTCATGAGATCAATCTGAATTGGCATCCCAAGGGCGAGGAGTATCTGTGGACTCCGGAACTTCAGGAGACCAAGTACAGCCAGACGGGAGGCCGGAACCTCAGATATAAGCGCGGGTTTAAAGCAGACATCGTCGGTGAATTCTGTCGGCTACTTGAGCACACGCTGCCGGAATGCCGCATCCGATATGCGTTTTGAGCCCGCTGAATAAGTTCCGGTATGTTGCCGTTGCTCCTGTTCGACAAGCGGTTCTGGTTAACCGTGAAGTGCCGATAACATTGAAGTACTGGTGGGTTGTGCGCCTAATCGCTTTGAATACTCCCATTCTGTGCCCATAATTGCAGGTCAGTAGTTCACAGCGCGTGCGCGGCACTGTGGCCGATCAGCGGAACGCCACGATCTCAGGCGCAAGGGTCGCTATCACCGACACCCGCCGCTGTTAAGCTGACGACGTCGGCCCGGCCGTCAATATCCAGATCCGCTGTTTGTACATCGGTTACTGTGTTGCCGATTCCGAAATCTTTCGGCGCGTCAAAACCCGTCGGGCACTGCTGCGAAAACGCAGGAAAGATCGCTGCGATGAACAAAACCCAAGGAAGAGCACGCATTTGTCAGTGTCCGCCGAGTATTGCACATGCGCGCCGCCGCATAAATCGGCGGATTACCTTAGTAAAGTCGAATGGCGGGAAAAGTCGTGCTTCATTGATGCGTCAAAACGGGATGTGCGTCAAACAAGCGCGTGAACTCTTCACTTTGCTGGACTAGCGCTCGACCCCGGCGGCAAATCCTCACACAGCGTACGGAAGCGATACCCCTGCGCCCGCAACCCATCCGCCAACCGAGCTGCCGCATCGATCGCATACGCCCGGTCGGCGCGCGGATTTCGATGATGCCCATCATGAATCACCACAATCTTCCCCGGACCCGCATGCGCCAGCACCTGCTGAGCCACCCGAGGACCTGTGCGCTGGCGAAGACCCACCCAATCCCAACTCATCCAGCTCCAGCCCACAATCGTGTAATTTGCCCGAGCCGCCCCTCGATACAACGCCTCGCTCCGCCACCCGGCGTGCGGCCGAAACAAGCGCGCCGGGCGATGTCCGGCCAATTGCTCGATCTTGCTCGCGCCGGCTTCCAGCATCGATTCGACATGCGCCGGCGACCTCGCCAGCAGCCATCGCCGACCGGTATGCTGCGCCACGCAGTGACCCTCGTCGAACATCCGCCGCACGATCGGAGCCGTGTCGGCCGTCACGTAGTCATCGATGAGAAAGAACGTCGCCTTCACATCCTTCTGCTGCAGAAGCGTGAGCAGATCCGGAGTAGCCGTGGGATTCGGCCCATCATCGAACGTCAGATAAATCGGCTTGGCCGAGCCGGCCACCGGCATCCGCCACACGGACATATCGCGATGGGCGAGATCCAACGCGAACCGGAACGGCGCCACATGCGCTAGAATTGCCAACGCGCTAACCGCGCCGATCAGGATGGGAATCAGCATCGCGCTCAATCTATGGATGGTCTAACGGCCGCCTCATCTCACCGAATTGGCGAACAAATCGCCCGCTCGCTGCGTACAATCGCATAACAGTATGAAAAACGGGGAAGGGAATTCATTGCGTCTGTGGCCGGGAGTGGCCGCGGCGGTCGTCTTGTGCTTGGCCCGCTTTGTTCTCCCACCGGCAGCGCCCGACCTTGCGATGTTCGGCATCATCGGAGGCGTCGTCTGCGCACTGGCCATCCTCCTTTGGTGGCTCTTCTTCAGCCGAGCCCCGTGGTCGGAACGAATCGGCGCTGTGATCTTCATCGTCGTAGCGATTTGGGCCACCACCCTCCTCGCCGACGTTTCCATGCGCACCGGCATGCGCGGTATGCTGCTGCCCATCTTTGGCGCGCCTCTTGTCACCCTTGCGCTCGTCGCTGCTGTGGTCGCCACCCGCCGTTCCTCTGCAACGTTCCGCCGAGCCGCCGTTGCGATCGCCATCCTCCTCGTCTGCGCGGGTTTGGCGATGCTTCGGACCGAGGGCATCAAAGGCAGCGGCTCCGAACTGGCATGGCGATGGACCAAAACTCCCGAGGAGCGCCTGCTCGCCGAACCCGCGATCGCTGCGCTACCCCCCGCGGCGACTCCCGTGACGACGGCCACCGCGGCGCCTATAGCGGTCGCATCGGAGAAGGCACAACCGCCTGCATCATCGCCGCCTCAAACCGAGCTCGTTACCGCCGAGTGGCCCGGTTTCCGTGGACCTCAACGAGACAGCGTTGTTCGAGGCCTGCGCATCAACACCGACTGGTCAGCCGCTCCACCGACGGAACTATGGCGACGGCCCATCGGTCCCGGCTGGTCCTCCTTTGCGGTTGCAGGCGATCTGCTTTACACACAGGAACAGCGCGGCAATGACGAAATCGTTGCCTGCTACAAAGTCTCCACAGGCGAGCCCGTGTGGAGCCACAGGGACCCGGTCCGCTTCTGGGAATCGAACGCGGGAGCGGGTCCTCGCTCCACTCCCACTCTCAACGGGAGCCGTGTTTTCGCACTTGGCGCGACAGGTATTCTGAACGCGCTTGACAGCGCTACGGGCAGGCGATTGTGGTCGCGCAACATTGCGGCCGATACCGACAAAGCCGTGCCCGAATGGGGCTTCGCATCCTCGCCGCTTGTGATCGACAATGTCGTCGTGGTGGCGGCCGCTTCCGCGATGGCCGGGTATGATGCCGATACCGGCAAGCCCCGGTGGCAAGTCAAAGGCGAGCGAGGAAGCTACAGCTCGCCGCACCAGGTGACGGTCGACGGCGTGGTGCAAGTAGTCATGCTGAGCGGAGCTGGAGCCGTCGCGGTTGACCCGGCCACAGGGGCTGAGCTATGGAAGCACCCGTGGGAGCCCGGCGGTTCCACGATTGTACAGCCCGCGGTGATGGTTGGCGGCGACATTCTCATCAATGGCATCTCCGGAACTGGCGGACACGGCATTCGTCGCATTGCCGCCGCGCGCTCGGCAGCCGGCGGATGGAACACGCAGGAGCGCTGGACTTCCAGCGGCCTCAAACCCTACTTCAATGACTTCGTCGTTCACAAGGGCCACGCCTACGGCTTCGACGGCAACATCCTTTCCTGCATCGACCTGGAAGACGGCAAGCGCAAGTGGAAAGGAGGACGCTACGGCAACGGCCAACTCGTGCTTCTCGCCGATCAGGACGTGCTTCTGGTGCTCTCTGAAGATGGCGAGCTCGCGCTGGTGTCTGCCACCACCGGCGGCTATCAGGAGATTGCCAAGCGTCCCGCGCTGAACGCTAAGACGTGGAATCATCCCGTGGTCGTACGCGGCACTCTGCTCGTCCGAAACGGCGAGGAAATGGCCGCGTTCAAACTGGCGGCGCTCCGGTAACGCTACTGCTGCCGGCCGCGAGCGCCTTCCGCGGTTCCCCCCGCATCGGCGGCAGCAGCCTCCGCCTCGGAGCGCTTCGCTGCAATGGCGCGCCCGTCCTCAGCAATCTGCGTCGCCTCCCGAGCCATCGACACCACCTCCTTACTAAGGTGAGCCGGATACTCGCGCGCCTTGTTGTACAACTCGCGTGCCCGAGCCATCTGCTTCGACGCATGCTTGTCCGCGCCTTGCGACTGCGCGATCTGAATCGCGTTCAGCGCCTGATACAGCGCCAGTATCGCTTCATATCGTTCCTGACTCACCGGAGGCGCTCCGGATGCCGCCGGTTTGGCGGCGGTGTCGAAGGTATACGGCTTGCGCGGAAGCAACTCGTAGGTGGCGTTTACCTCCTGCACCTTCCCGATCGTGTCTCGAGTAACAACGTTCTCCATCACGACAATGTCGCTTGGCTGCGACACCGAATAATACGGCTCGGCCGTAATGATCATCGCGAACGTCTGCAGTGGAGTGCTGGTGCTCAGCTTGCCCTTTTGCGAGCCATCCAGAATGATCTCACCGAGATTGTGCGCGCGCCCCTCAGGACTGATCGCCCACGCCACATACGTCAGGAACTGCGATCCGAAGCGGCCCGGCTCCGGCAGATTCTCCACCCGCAGCCGCACCATGGTGCTGCCCCTCTTGGGTTCAATGGTCGCCTCGCCCTTGGCTGCGGAAGCGACCGGAGTTCCTAGAAACCCGATTCGGGTCGGCGCCGAAAGGTATCCGTAGTTCAACGCTTTCGTCGTCCTGGAGACGATGGTCACCTCGTACATCGGCTGTGAAGAAGAACCGGGAGGCGCTTGCGCGAACGCGCGGAATGGGCCAACGGATAAAACCAATGCGACAACAGCGAATGACAAGAGATTGCACATGACCGAGACTCTCCGGGACAAGTGTTCTGCCATCGTTCCAGGCGGCGGCGAGCGAAAAACTGCCTACTTAAATTGTAGAACCTGCCCGGCTGCGGCATCTTCTGCCGAAGCCTGCACGATCATTTCCCTCGATGAAAATCTTTGACGCGGGGGAACGCTAGTTTACTTTAGGCCTGGAGCAAACAAGCGTGCCAAAACGAATCGGCGAACCACGAGACCTTTTCCCCGGAGCCTTGGAGATGATGATTCTCCGAACTCTGAAGCAGAAGCCGATGCACGGCTACGCGCTCACCCAGCACATCAGGACCGCATCCACCGAACTGCTTGAGATCGAAGAAGGCTCGCTTTACCCAGCGCTGCAGCGAATGTTGAAGGAAGGTTAGGTCACAGCCGACTGGGGCGTTCGGCCACCAATCGCCGCATACGGATCTATACGTTGACCAAGTCCGGCGCCAGGCATCTGGAGCGCCAGGTCTCCAGCTTTGAAAGAATGCTCGAAGGCATCCAGCGCGTCCTGGCGCCGGTGAAGCCATGAACTGGATCTTCCAACGACGCAGACTTTACAGCGACCTTTCCGAGGAGATCGAACAGCCCTTCAGGAAAGGGCTGACGAACTCGTACAGCAAGGAATGCCTCGCGCCGAAGCCGTCGTTCAAGCGCGACGTGAGTTCGGCAACGTCACCCGCACAGCCGAGCGGGGTCGCGAGACCTGGCAATGGCCCGCCGTGGAAAGCCTCGCGTTTGACGTTCGTTATGCTCTCCGCCAATTGCGGATGCAGCCGGTATTTGCGACCGTTTCCGTGCTGATCTTAGGCCTCGGCATCGGCGCGAGTACCACAGTCTTCAGCGTTGTGAAGAGGCTTGCCCTGGAGCCGCTCCCGGTGCGAGCTGCCGATCGGCTGGTTTCCGTCATCAACACCGATCTTCCCGCGCTCTCGGCGCAAACCTCCACCGTAGCCACATTCGAAGCGCTGCAAACGATGCGCTCCTTCGAAGAACTGACCACATATGAAGCATTCTTTGCGCGCGCCAGCTACAAGCTGACGGGAGACGGCGAGCCTGAGCGTCTGGCCGGTGTGCTCGTAGGTGATAACTTCTTTTCCTTCCTGGGCGTCGAGCCCGCAGCAGGCCGCTCATTTACGGCGGACGAAGGGCGCAAGAACGGCCCCGGCGCCGTCATGCTTAGCCATGAGCTGTGGAAGCGCCGCTATAAATCGGATCGCGCAGTGATCGGACGTCAGCTACGCATCAACGACCGTGCCGCGACCATCGTCGGCGTGCTTCCTCCGACCTTCGACTTCGGCGAGATCTTTGCGCCGGGCGTGAAGATCGATCTATATATGCCCGCAATTCTCGAGGACATGCGCAACTGGGGCAACGCGCTAGCCATTGTTGGACGCCTGCGCACCGGCACACCGTTCAACGCGGCGCAGGCGGAGGCGAACCTCACCAGTGCACGTTTGCAGCGTGAGCATCCGGACAGGGGTGACCCCGGTTCATACGGCGCCATCCTCAAGCATCTAGGCACGACGCTGACCGGTAATCTGCGGCGGCCGATGATGGTGCTCTGGGCGGCCGTAGGGCTCGTGTTGCTGATCGTGTGCGTCAATCTGTCGAGCCTGCTGCTTGCGCGCGCCGCCAGTCGCCGCAAGGAGATGGCCGTGCGAGGAGCGCTGGGCGCCGGCAAGACACGGCTTGTACGGCAAATGCTCACCGAAACCTGTGTTCTGGCACTCTTCGGTGGAGGACTCGGCGTCGCGTTTGCCTATGCTGCCGTCGAATACGTGCGTCGTTTCGAAGGGCTCAGCATTCCGCTTCTCAAGACGGCGTACATTGATGGAACCGCGCTCGCGACCGCAGCCGGTATCACGCTTCTTACCGCGCTTCTCTTCGGTCTCGCGCCGGCATTCGCGGCGGCGCGTCATGACCTTGCCACAGCCATGAAGAACGACAGCCGAAGCGCAACCGAAGGCCGGGATCATCGTGTCACTCGATCCGCTCTCGTGGTTTCTGAGGTAGCGCTCGCATGCTTACTGCTGGTCGGAGCCGGACTGCTTCTTCGCCGCTTCGTGCACGTTCTCGACATCAACCTGGGCTTGCAGCCCCACGGCACGTACACACTGCGCGTCGATCCGGGCGCAGCGATCGATACGGGAGACAAGTCGCGCGCCTACCTGCGGACGCTCATCACTACCGCGCGAGCAACGCCCGGAGTGGAGGCCGCTTCGGTCACCGACGCTTTGCCGCTGGAATCCAATCGCAGTTGGTTTCTATGGGCTAAGGAGAAGAGCCCCAAGGAAGGTACGGATGCCCTCGTGAAGCTCGTCGGCCCACGTCTTCTCGAAACCATGCGCACGCCCTTACTTGCCGGGCGCGAGTTCAACGAACAGGACGACCACAACGGCGCGCCCGTCGCTCTCATCAACGAGAACCTCGCTCGACGATTGTGGCCGAACTCGGATCCGCTGAACGGGGTGGTGCGCTGTGCAAACGTTGACTGGAAAGTAGTGGGTGTTGTTCGGGATGTCCGCCACTTGAAAGTCGAGGAATCAGCCGGCCCCGAGTTGTATCTCCCTGTATACGCCCGTCGCGCCACGCGATCGTTGTACCTGGTTGTCCGCACCAATAAGCTGTTCAGCGACGTTGGGCCCGCACTTCGACGCGCGCTCAGTGACGTCGCGCCCGACTTGCCCACGGCCGGCTTTCGACCTGTTGCTGATGTCGTGAGCCGGGCGCTTTCCCAACGTCGATTCTTTGTCGACCTGCTGACCGCATTCGCGACCATTGCGCTGCTGCTTGCGGCCATCGGGATCTACGGCCTGATCTCCTACTCGGTCACGCGTCGAACCGCAGAGATCGGGATTCGAATGGCATTGGGCGCATCAGGCAGCCAGATTTTCCGCGCTGTCGTGCGAGACACGTTGCGACTCGCGCTTGCCGGCGTGTTCCTTGGAATTGTAGCCGCTGTGGCGCTCTCGTCACTTCTGGCGTCCCTGCTGTTCAACGTGTCTGCGAACGACACCGGGACGTACGTATTCGCAGCCGGTCTTCTTCTGCTTGTTGCCTTAGCCGCGGCCTTCTTTCCCGCGTTTCGAGCCGGGCGCATCTCCCCCATGAATGCGTTACGCGCTGAATAGCTAAGAACCGCGATCAAAGCTGGGCGCCTGGGACCAAATCAAAAACCCGATCGCGAGCGCAAGGCACGTCCACGCAAATACATCGCCGTGTCGCGAATAGAACGTCGTTTCCGAGACGTAGTTAAATCGCAGCCGCCCCGAAGTCTCCTCTAAAGGCTTGATCGTCTGCAGCACACGACCTGCCGGATCGATCGATGCGGTCAGCCCATCATTCGTTGAGCGCACCACCCACCGTCGATTCTCGGCCGCTCGCATCCGAACCAGACTGACATGCTGCTCGCGCGCAGCGGTCCGCCCGAAGTAGCCGTCATTGGTAAGGTTCACCAATACCGTCGCCCCCAGGGCGGGGAACTGCCGCACCAGGTGCGGGATCGCCGATTCGTAGCAGATGAAAGGCCCAAGCTTCTGCGCGCCCAAATCGAACACGCTCACCTTATCGCCAGGTTCGTAGTCGCCGATCTCGTTCGTGATCTTCTCCACCAGGCCTTGGAACGGAAACGGAATGAACTCGCCGAAGGGCACCAGGAAGATCTTGTCGTAGCGCCCCTTCAACTCGCCGCCCGGTGAGATCTGCACAGCCGAGTTTCGAATCCTGTACTGGTCCTGCTGCCCCACCGTTCCGATCACCAGAGTCGAACCCAACGTACGAGCGGTTGTGTTCACACGCTCGCGTAGTTTGGTGTCTTGGAAGTAATACATCGGGGCCGGCATCTCGGGCCACAGCAACACGTCCGGCCTCGGCTTGGCGAGCCCGGCCTGCAAGGACATAATCTCCAGCCGTTGATGGAGCGCGTCCACTTCGGGTCGCGTCCAGTTATCGCGTTCCTCAATATTCGGCTGCACCGTTGCGGCGACGCGCGTCGGCGCCTTCGGACTCGGCAACGGCGGCAAAACCGCAAGGACAACTACAAGCGCCAGCCACACCAACTCCCGACGCCGTCGGCGCAACGCGATCCACGCCACGGCCGTACCGAAGAGCGCAAACAGAAACGAGAGCCCGTACACGCCCGTGAACGGCGCCAGCCGCATGGGTACGGCCATA
>DASQDN010000101.1:0-5872 GCA_035634155.1 Bryobacteraceae bacterium
GAACGAGAGCCACTTCTCTTCCCGAACCTCCTTTAAGTTCAGCGACACGGCATCGGTGAATAAAACGAGCGCCAGGCTCAGGGTGGAAACGATGCGCAGGATTGGGGAATCAACTCCCGCGTCCATCCATTGAAAGCCCGCAGGGCCGATCAGAGCCCCGATTCCAAGGAAGACGGCGACCTGCGGAACGCCCGTCCGGTCGATGGCTCCCGAGAACAGTGCGGACAACAGAATGACCGAGCCGATGAGTCCGAGGGTGGATAGAAATAACTCCGGGCTGAACACGGGCACTTCCCGCCATTGTAGGCTAAGAGGAATGCGCGTCCTTGCGGGCCTGACGCTGCTTGTCGCCTTGGGAGTGCTGGCTTGGAGCCAGAGTGGGCAGCGCGTGTGGGCTCGCTACGAGCACGAGATGCAGGATCCGATCGACGATCCGCCCGATGCGCACCGCAAAGGCGAGTTCGCGCTCGGCCGTCTTCGCTATCGCTCTCCGATGGATGGCGGCCGATTCTATGCTCGATGGGGGATCGATGCGAATAAAGGCGATCGCATCTTCATTTCCATCCTTCACCGGCTGACGCGGATCGATGTCCAGCCGATCGAAACCATCATCGACATCGACAGCGACGAGATCTTCAATCTGCCTTTTCTGTTTGCGATCTCCGTCGGCGATTGGGAGCTTTCACCGTCGCAAGCCCAGCGCCTGCGCAAATACTTTGACCGCGGCGGCTTCCTGATGGTGGACGACTTCCACAACGAGCGCGAGTGGGCAAACTTCATGGATGGCATCCGCCAGATCGACCCGACACTTCAGGCTGAAGAACTCCAGGACGATGACCCCGCTTTCCATGTCTTGTTCGATATGAAGGAGCGGGTCCGCGTGCCAGGAGCGAATGTCGTCCACGGCTCGGGCATTGAGCGGGGTGGCACAATCCCGCACTGGCGCGCCATCCGAGACGCCAAAGGTCGCATGATCATAGCCATCTCGTTCAACCAGGATGTCGGCGACGGCTGGGAGTTCGCCGACGACCCCACCTATCCCGAACGCTCCGCGTCGCAGGCAATTCGGATCGGGACCAACTACGTTGTTTACGCGATGACGCACTAGTGACGGCGACCACGTTTTCCCTGGTGGCGCTGTCGGCCCTGATGCATGCTTATTGGAACTTCCTGCTGAAGCGCAGTGGCGGCTCGCAAACCGTGGTGGCGCTCAGTAAATTGGTGGAGGCTGCGCTGTTCCTCCCGCTTCTGGTTTTCGGCGGCACACCACACGCCGGACAACTGCGGGACTTGTGGCTGTTGCCCTCCATTGGCGCTGTGTTCGTGTTGGCGAACTACGTCCTGCTGGCCGCCGCGTACATGCGCGGCGATCTGTCGATCATCTATCCCGTGGTCAGGGGCGGGATCCTGGCCTTCCTGCCGCCGCTTGCGTATCTCACCATCGGTGAACGACTAACTCCGCTGGGATGGACGGCGATTGCAGCGATCCTAACGGGCATCGTGGTGCTTCAGTATCGGAGGGGACCAGTTGGTGCGGGCGCCTCCACCACCGCTATCCTACTCGCATTGGCAGCAGGTTTGGTCAGCGCGGGAAACACAATTTGGGACAAGGCTGCCATACAAACGCTCTCACCGATCACGTACTTCGGCGCTTACACCGTGATTGTGGGCGTCTGCTATTCCGCAATCCTGCGCCGAACCGCTGCGGCGACAATCTGGCGTGACCACAGGTGGGCGATCGTGCAGATAGGATTGTTCAACAGCGGATCCTATCTTTTGGCGCTGGCAGCGCTGAAGACGGGAGGCGCTACGCACGTCATCGCCACGCGGCAGCTCAGCATTGCCATTGGAGCGCTGCTTGGGTGGAGATGGCTCGGGGAAGCACTGCCTGCGCCGCGCATTGCCGGAATTTTGTTCATAGTTGCCGGCTGCATTCTTATGGGGGTGGCTCGATGAAGGTGCTCTTTATAGGTGGAACGGGAATTATCAGCACGGCGTGTACTGCGTTGCTCGCCGAGCGTGGTGTCGATTTGACGCTCGTCACACGCGGTACGCGCAACGTGTCACTCCCTCCAGGGGTAAAGTCGCTGATTCTCAACATTGAGGATGAGTCCGCGGCAGCGACCTTTCTGCAGAGAGCATCATTTGATGCCGTGGTGAACTGGATCGCCTTCACACCCGCTCACATCGAGCGTGACCTTCGGCTGTTTCGCGGGCGTACTCGCCAGTACGTGTTTATCAGTTCAGCCAGCGTTTACCAGAAGCCGGCGGGCCATTACCTCATCACTGAATCGACGCCGCTGGCGAATCCCTTCTGGCAGTATTCGCGGGACAAGATCGCGTGCGAAGACCGCCTGCAGCGGGCTCATCGCGAGGAAGACTTCCCCATCACCATCGTGCGACCTTCGCTCACGTATGGCGAATCGCAGGTCACGCTCGCGGTGAACAGTTGGACGAAGTCCTATACGATCATCGATCGCATGCGGCACGGGAAGAAGGTTATCGTGCCGGGAGACGGCTCATCCCTGTGGGTCATCACGCATAACTCGGACTTCGCTAAAGGGTTGGCGGGCCTGCTCGGACACACGCAGGCGATTGGGCATGCGTTTCACATCACCTCTGATGAAGTGATGACGTGGGATCAGTTCTACCGCATCGCGGCCGACGCCTCGGGCGTGGAGGCGCGCATCGTGCACATCTCCTCGGACTTTCTTGCTGCCTGTGTGCCGGACATGCTCGGAAGCCTGGTTGGCGATAAGGCCGTCAGCACTGTGTTTGACAACTCCAAGATCAAGCGCTTCGTTCCCGGATACCTCGCCACGACCCCATTCGCCGAAGGCATTCGTCGCACGCTGGCGTGGTTCGATGCGGATGCCGAGCGCCGTCAGGTTGACGACGCGGCAAACGCTCGCTACGACAAGCTCATCGAACTATACGGGCGGGGCTTGACTCAGGCCATGGCGGCGTTCAACGAATGACGTACAGGTCGAGGTCTGTTGGGCTGGTTCCCTGAGCTTCGACACGTATCGACTTTGGATTCATGCCGCTCATCACGGCCGCCTCCGGATTCACGTATTCAAAGGTGGAAACAATACGGTACGTTCCCGGTGGAACGCTGTCGAATCGATAGGAGCCCTGAAGGTCAGTTCGCGTTTCGCGCAGTTCGAGCAGACGCTGGCCGCTGTTGAGATCGAACGCCTCCAGGTAGACAGGCGCGCCTGGAATAACTTCGCCTGATGACTTCACCATCCCTTGCACAATGGCTCCGCCCGAAGATAATCCGAAGCGCACGAGCGTCGCGCCGTAGATGGTGATCTCATTCCATCCATCCGGACGCACCCGCGAGGATGGGCCTGAGCCATAGCCTGAGAAGCTCGACACGTATTGACCGGGAGGCGGAACTAGCATGACCTCCCATCTTCCGGGCGGCAGCATGACACGCCCGTTCGTAAGCTTGAGAAGCTGCGCTTCATGCACTCCAGCGTGGTCCTTGCGGCGAGCCATCACCTGCGCGTCGGCGATGTCAGGGCTGAACTCGAAGCGCGACTCACGCACCGGCTGTATAGATATCTCCTGAACCATGTCGCCGCCGAGGAAGAAGTTCGCATAGCCTGCCTGGAACGGGGCGCCTCGTGCCTCGGCGTACAGCTCATATCGACCCGGCGGCAAAGATTTGAACTCGAAGCCGACTCCCACAATCCGCTGGCGACCAAGGTCCGACGATAGTGTGATGTCGCACGGGCCAGCAGATTTCGGCGCGGGCTCGGCGCTTCCTCGCAAGGTGAAGAGGTTTCCGGCGATCAGTCTCACATCGCTGTCGCGCGAATCGGCATCCAAATACACGTCCACCGGCCGAGCCTGTTCGACGCGCAGAGTCTGCGGTGCGAACGTCGGCAGGTATTGAACATCATCGTCAGTGTTTCCGGCGCTGCGCACAAGGTACTGCCCGGGCTCGAGCCCACCGATGCGATACACTCCGCGATCGTCGGAAGTGGCGCGAGCGACGGCTTGCGGCGGCTGGGTGTTGCGATACGCGATCACTTCCTGCTGTGGTAAACCGATGTCGTTCTCGTCGAGAGCCACTCCGGTGATTGCGCCGTACCGCGGCAAGCGAAGACTGAGGAACGGGGTATCGTCGGGTTTCAGCACCAAAGGAGTGCCGGCCGAGTTCCAGCGCTTCTGCCCATGCTCGATCGCCATGTAGCCTCGCTTCACGGCCTTGACGATGTAGGCGCCGGCGCTCACATCGGCGAACTGGAAGCTGCCGCTGGTGGTGGTCCTTGCATTCCTGGGCAGGCCTGAAGTGCCGGGAATGGGTTGGAGCATCACCCTGGTGCGCGCCAAAGCTTTGCCGCTTTGGTTCTCAACGACCATCCCACGCACGGTAGCTCCTTCGACAATGGACGCGACCCCTATCGCGAGCAGCACAGCAGCGCCAAGCAATTTTGATCCTCCATGCACAGTGACGAACCAGGAGCGGCGAACGTGGAGCGCGATAATGGCAGGGCAAGTGAAGATCGCGACCTACAACGTCAACTCTATTCGCCGGCGTCTGCCCATCGTGCTGAAGTGGTTGGAAGATCACCGGCCCGACGTGATGTGCCTGCAGGAAACGAAGGTACAGGATTCGGACTTTCCGGCTGACGCCTTTCGCGAGATCGGCTATCATCCGTCGTTCCGTGGAATGAAAGGCTACAACGGCGTGGCCACGCTCACTGTCGGCGCACCCGAGAAGGTGATATACGGACTGCATGACGGTCCGGACAACGAAGACGTTCGCTTGGTGCAGACGGTGGTTGACGGCATTCCGATCGTCAACACGTACGTTCCGCAGGGGCACAAGATTGATTCGGATAAGTACGCGTTCAAGCTGGAATGGTATCGGCGCATCCGCGAGTACTTTGACGCGCATCTCGACCCGCAGAAGCCCGCGGTGTGGTTAGGAGATCTAAACGTCGCGCCGGAGCCGATCGACGTGTATCATCCTGACCGCCGCGTCAATGACCCCGACTTTCATATTGATGCCCGCAATGCCTACTAGCAAGCCGTCGCTTGGGGGTTTATTGATGTGTTTCGCAAGCTCCATCCCGAGCGAGTGCAGTACACGTACTGGGATTATTTTCGCAATGCGTATGCGAATAACTGGGGCTGGCGAATTGACCACATCCTGGTGACGGCTCCACTGGCGGCGGGGTGTCGCACTGTAGAGGTGGATGAAGAGCCGCGGAAAACAGCGGCTGCATCGGACCATACTGTGGTCTGGGCTGAGTTTGAGGTGTGATTGCGCCATAAGTATCGCGCGCTACAGGTCGCTACGTCGTACTTTCGCGAAAGCACCGCGAAGGTATTAGCTACGGAGGCACCGGCCACGATCAGCGGCCACCCGGATTCACCTCAAGCACTTGTGACTTCACCAGCACGTTGTGCGGCAAATCGAAAGATACTATTGTTTTGCACTCTCCGGTGCGACATGTGCCTCCGAGTTCATACTTCCAAGACACGATCGCGGTTCGTCCAGTCGTGCAACTTGAGCAGGCGACGAAAACCCACTGTCGCGTCGCCTCCGACGCGTTCTCAACCAGCAATCGATGGGCGCCACTTGACACTATTTCGGTGACTTTCCCTTCTGGGTCGATCTTCACCTTAAGCGTGACAGTTCCCTCCAGCCGCGCGAGTTGCCCAAGCTTCGGATACGAAGTGCTTACGAATCGCGTAGGAACGCAGTTATCACATTGAATGCCCTGCAATTGCCAGGGAAGAAGGAGCAATAAACTAGCGCAGCCCTTTGGCAGCATTGAACGTCCTTTTGCACTTGGCAGCGAGTAAGGTTGCATTTTGTCTCACCTGACCTGCCCCCTTTTTCCGCACATCG
>DASQDN010000102.1:0-5860 GCA_035634155.1 Bryobacteraceae bacterium
ACCAGTGGGTGAAGCTGGACGAGCAGGTGTACGCGCTGGCGTTCGTGCCGTTCGAGCCGCACGCCATCGATGCATTGTGGATTGCAGGAGTAGCCATCGGTGTGTCGTTCCTGGCAACCATCTATCCGGCCAAAAACGCAACGCAGATTGTGCCTGTGGAAGCCCTGCGGTACGAGTAGCTACTCGCCGCGAACCAAATCCTGATATGTTTCGCGCTTGCGTATCACACGCCAGGTGTCGCCTTCCACCAGAACTTCGACGGCCCGGCAGCGAGAGTTGTAGTTCGACGATTGCACGAACCCATACGCGCCTGCGGTGCAGATCGCGAGAAGCTCTCCGGTTTCGACAAGCCCCATCTCGCGATTGCGCGCAAGGAAATCGCCGGTCTCACAAACGGGGCCAACCACATCGACGGTGACAACTTCGCGAACCTCATGCGTGTGTACCGGCACGATCTCATGGTGCGACTTATAAAGGGCAGGCCGAATCAGATCGTTCATGGCTGCGTCCACAACCAGGAACTGCTTGCGCGCCGTCTCCTTTTTGTAGAGCACGCGCGTCAGTAGGACACCCGCCTGTCCGACGATACTCCGGCCGGGTTCCACTGAGACGGTCAGATTTCTGCCCGCCACCTTCTTCCGAACCGTTCCAATTACGTCCGCAATTTCCGGGGCGGTCTCGGCCGGCTTGTACGATACGCCGATGCCTCCTCCGAGGTCCAAGTGACGGATGGGAACGCCCGAGCCTCGTAGCCGATCCACGAGCGCGATCATCTTGTCCACAGCTTCAAGCAGCGGATTTGCATCGAGGATCTGCGACCCGATATGACAACTGACCCCTTCCACGAGCACATTGGGCAACTGATGCGCGCGTGTGTAGACGCCTTCCACGTCTGCGATATCGATGCCGAACTTGTGCTCGCTCATTCCCGTCGAGATATACGGATGGGTGGCGGCGTCCACGTCGGGGTTCACGCGGAATGCAATGCGCGCGCGCTTCCCCGCCCTGCCCGCTATGTCATTGGTCGCGGCAAGCTCTGCTTCCGACTCGCAGTTGAAGATGTGAATGCCGGTGGAAAGCGCGTATTCAATCTCTTCGGCGGTCTTGCCTACGCCGGAGAAGACCACCTTAGCGGGGTCGCCCCCGGCTTGAAGTACACGATACAACTCGCCCCCCGAGACGATGTCGAACCCTGCGCCTACCGTTGCCAGCAGACGCAGCAGATTGAGGTTTGAGTTGGCCTTTACGGCATAACAGACCTGGTGAGGAAGATCGCCGAGCGCGTCATCGTACGCCTGATAGCGACTTAGAACATCGGCGGCCGAATAGACGTAACATGGCGTTCCCGCGGCTTCAGCTATGGCGTTGAGCGACACGCCATCACAGGTGTAAGCGCCGTCCACGTAGCTGTACGCCATCTATGCGGCGCTCCAGAGGATAAGCGAATTCGCGTCTTTTACCAGCACTCGGTTGCCGAGGACCACGGGATGCGCCCATGTGGGCGTATCGGCTACGTGGTATCGCCGGACCTGCGTCAATCCTTTGGCGCTGGCGGCATACACAATCAACTCGGACTCGGTGGTGAGAGCGAAGACCGCATTGCCGCTCGCAACCATAGCGGCGTTCTCGGTCTGCCTGCCCTCACTTGTCCAGACGGTCTTTCCCGTTTTCGGATCGATGCCAAAGAACTGGCCCTTGTTGCGATGCGATAAGCCCCACACCACGCCGGCCGCAAGCACGGGCGAGTTCATATACATGCCGAATTCTTTGTTCTCCCACAGCTTCTGAGGCTGGGAACCCGGCCGAACGGCTGTGACCGGATTCCCCAATCCGGAGAAGATCACCACATCTCCGACTACGAGGGGAGTGACGCTGTTCTGGTCATAGTTCGTCTTCAACGGAAGCTTCCACAACGTCTTGCCATCCGCGAGGGAGACTCCAATTAGATGGCTCTGCGAGTTGGTGACGACCTGCTTAACGCCACCGGCCATGATCACGATGGGCGACGCGTATGCCGGGCCGTCCTCTTTCCATTGCCACTTCACTTTCCCGGTTGCGGCCTCGAAGGCGCTCAACGTGCCGCCGCTTTGCGGCCCTACTGCGCCGATCAGCGTGTCGCCGTCCACCACTGGCGACGATGCATGACCAAAATCGGGTGAGCCCTTCGCGGCCGTGCTCCAGAGTTTCTTTCCTGATGCAGCGTCCCAGCCCGTGACGATTCCGCTGATGCCGAGCGTGAAGACTCGACTACCCGCGACGACGGGAGTGGACTTCGGACCTTTGCCATGCGAGGTTGCCGCCGAGTTCATCTCATACGGGGCTGCATACGATTGCTTCCACAACTGCTTCCCGCTGTCGACGTCATACGCCGCGATCGTCTCCTGATCGCGCACGCGAGAGAACTGAAAGACGCGATTGCCGACTACGACGGGCGAGGCATGCCCTTCGCCGACCGGCAGGTTCCACACTTGGCGCATACGCTCAGGCCACGCCTTGGGGAGTTCAAGCGCAACCGAGCCGTCGCGATTCGGTCCGCGCCATTGCGGCCAGTCCACGAACGGGAGAAAGCCCGGAAAGGCAAAGAACGAACGGCGGGAAAGCATGATTCTTACAACGTACTACGAGCGTTGCAGCTATTCCGGTTGATCGCTCCCTATGTGGGAAAATGATAGATTCCCATGACAGGCCACGAGATACGCCAGAAGTTCCTTGATTTCTTCGCGGAGCGCGCGCACCGGCCGGTTCGCAGCTCTTCCCTGGTTCCCCACAACGACCCGACGCTGCTGTTCACCAACGCGGGCATGAATCAGTTCAAGGATGTGTTCCTCGGCGTGGAAAAGCGAGACTATTCCCGAGCCACGTCATCGCAGAAGTGCGTACGCGCGGGCGGCAAGCACAATGACCTGGAGAATGTAGGCTACACGCGGCGTCACCACACTTTCTTTGAGATGCTGGGCAATTTCAGCTTCGGCGATTACTTCAAAGCTGAAGCAATCGAGTTCGCCTGGGACCTGCTGACCAAAGATTACGCTCTTCCGAAGGACAAGCTGTACGTCACTGTATTTCGCGAGGACGACGAAGCCGAAGAGTTGTGGCAGAAGATTGCGGGTGTTCCCAAGTCGCGCATCTTTCGCTTGGATGAGAAAGACAACTTCTGGCAGATGGGCGAGACGGGGCCGTGCGGTCCGTGCTCGGAGATCCATTTCGATTATGGTCCGGAGGCAGCTGCGCCTGGCCGCGAGCACGAGCAGTTTCCCGATGACGGCGGCGGCCGCTTCGTTGAGATTTGGAATCTCGTGTTCATGCAGTACGACCGTTCCGCCGATGGTGTGCTGACGCCGCTTCCGCGTCCTTCCATCGACACCGGCATGGGATTGGAGCGCGTCGCGGCCGTGCTGCAGGGCAAGCTCAGCAACTATGAGACGGACCTGCTCTGGCCGATCATCGAACATGCGGCTGAGTTGTTCCATGTGGAGTATGGAGAAAGCGATCGGATTGCTACCACGCTGCGGATATGTGCGGATCATGCTCGCGCAGCCTCGTTCCTGATCAATGATGGCGTGATTCCTTCGAATGAAGGCCGCGGATATGTGCTGCGCAAAATCATGCGCCGCGCTATGCGAAATGCGCGTATGGTCGGGGTTCAGGAGCCATTCCTGCATAAGCTGACGAGCTTCGTTGCCGACTACATGAAGCCCGCGTATCCGGAGATGCTGGAGAGCATGGACCGGGTGGCGCGGCTGGTACGCGAAGAAGAACTGCGCTACGCCAACACGTTCCAGGTGGCCGAGCGTGTGTTCCACGATGAGGCGAAAGGCGCCCAGGGTGGAGTTTTGGGCGGCGCGGCAGCGTTCAAGCTGTATGACACCTTCGGCCTCGCCATCGATGAGCAGGAAGAGATGGCGCGCGAGTTCGGCCTGCAGATCGATCGCGAGGGGTTTGACAGCGAGATGGATCGCCAGCGCGAACGCGCGCGGGCGAGCTGGAAGGGCGGCGACAAAACCAGTGTCGCGCCAGTCTATCAGGATCTGCACGCGCAATCGCCGACCAAGTTCCTCGGATATGATTCGCTCGATGCGAACGCCACGGTAGCTGCGTTGGTGTTGGGACAAGCCGCGGTGGATGAGCTGCCGGCGAATACGGAAGCCGAGGTGATTCTCAGCAGTACTCCGTTTTACGCGGAAGCGGGCGGCCAGGTGGGCGACCAGGGCGCTCTTTACGACAGCGAAGGCGCGAAGCTTGCGGACGTCACCGGAACTTATGCTCCTGTGAAGGGACTGAATGTTCATCGCATTCGGACCGTCGCGCCGATGCAGAAAAACGCCTCCGTACGCGCCGTTGTCGATCCTTCCAAGCGCATGCCGACGATGCGGAATCACACGGCAACCCACCTGTTGCACGCGGCGTTACGGGATGTGCTCGGCAAGCATGTAAAGCAGGCCGGCAGCGTTGTTGAGCCGTCACGACTGCGCTTTGACTTCACTCATTACGCTTCGCTGGATCCGGTTCAGTTGAAAGACATCGAGCGTCTCGTGAATGAGCAGATCCTTGCCAATGCCGAGATGCGCACTGATGTCATGAGCATCGACGAGGCGTTGAAGACCGGCGCAATGGCGTTGTTCGGCGAAAAGTATGGCGAACATGTGCGCGTGGTGTCTGTCGGCGACGGCTCCTTCAGCCGTGAGCTTTGCGGCGGTACTCACGTTCGACGCACTGGGGATATCGGCGTGTGCAAGGTAGTGCATGAGAGCAGCATCTCGGCGGGAGTCCGACGTATCGAAGCCTTTACGGGCGATGCGGTCGTGCGACGGCTGGAGGAAGACAAGACGGGTATGGCCGACCAGATAGATAAGCTGACGGCACAGACACGCGCTTTAGAAAAGCAGATTGATCAGCTCAAATCGAAGCTGGCGCACTCGCAGGTGGCGGGACTCGAGGGGGAAGCGCGCACGCTGAAGGGCGTGAAGGTGCTGGCAGCGCGCGTGGACGGGCTTGATCGGCAGCAGCTTCGCGAGCTTGCGGACTCGCTGCGGAACAAGTGGAAGACCGGCATCGTTGTGCTTGCGAGCGCTGCCGATGCGAACGTGGCGATCATCTCTGCAGTCACCAAAGACTTGACCGGCAAAGTCCACGCGGGCAAGCTTGCGGGCTCGGTTGCGGCTGCGGTTGGGGGTAAAGGCGGCGGTCGGCCGGACATGGCGGAAGCCGGCGGTTCCAAGCCCGAAGCGCTGGCCAGCGCGCTGGAACAGGCCTACTCCACTGTTGAAGGCATGCTGTGATGTCGTTCGATGCTGTAGTGATTGGAGCTGGGCCCACCGGTCTCGCCTGCGGCATCGAACTGAAGCGACGCGGTGTCAACGCCGTCCTGGTTGAGAAGGGATGTATCGTCAACTCCCTTTACAACTATCCGACGAACATGGTGTTCTTCACGACGCCGGAGTTGCTTGAAATCGGTGACATTCCGATGACGAGCTTGAACGAAAAGCCGAATCGCACCGAAGCGTTGAAGTATTACCGGCGCGTGGCGGACCATTACAAGCTCAATGTTCGCCAATACGAGACGGTGACGTCAGTGGCGGGCGAGGACGGAGCGTTCGTGGTGTCCACCGTGAACCGGCTCGGTGAGCCGATTCAATATTCGACGAAGAAGATCGTGCTCGCGACGGGGTATTACGACGTTCCCCGGCGCCTCACCTGCCCAGGTGCAGATCTGCCGAAGGTCATCCACTATTACAAGGAAGCCCATCCTTTCTACGACCATGACGTTGCGATCATCGGCGCGAAAAATTCAGCGGCGATTGCTGCGCTGGAACTGTGGTGGACCGGCGCGCGTGTCACGTTGATCCATCGCGGCGAGGGT
>DASQDN010000103.1:0-7130 GCA_035634155.1 Bryobacteraceae bacterium
CCATTGACAATAATCTCGCCGAGATAAGTGAGTAATTTCGTCGCCCGGTCGCGTCGTTCAGCAAATTGGAATAATTGCGGGGTCTCGTCGAGAAACCCAGTCGTAGCTCCGCCGACCTGAAACATCTCGTGATTGACGACATTCTCCAGGAACGGGATATTTGTCTTCACGCCGCGGATACGGAACTCGCGAAGCGCCCGATCCATGCGCTGGCAGGCCTGTTCGAAATCCTGCCCCCAAGCCGTCATTTTCACCAGGAGCGAATCGTAATACGGTGTAATCACGGCGCCGCCGTACGCCGACGCGCCATCCAGCCGGATGCCGAATCCGGCCGGCGAACGATACGTTTGAATGCGCCCGTAATCGGGCATGAAGCCGTTCGAAGGGTCTTCGGTCGTAACCCGGCACTGCAGCGCGTAGCCATGCAGCGGTACATCGGGCTGCTGCGGTAACCGCATGACAGGCCCGTGGAGTTCATGACCCTGCGCAATCTGAATCTGCGAACGCACCACGTCAATGCCGGTAACCACTTCGGTCACCGTATGCTCCACCTGCACGCGCGGGTTTACCTCAATGAAATACCACTCGCCCGTGTCTACGTCCACCAGGAACTCAACCGTACCGGCGTTGTAGTAATTGGCCGTGCGCGCCAACCGCACCGCCGCATCCGCCAACTCTCGGCGAATTCGCGCGTCCAGGTTGACCGCCGGCGCCACCTCCACCACCTTCTGATGGCGTCGTTGTACCGAGCAGTCCCGCTCATACAGATGCAGAACATTCCCGTGCGTGTCCCCGAGGATTTGAACCTCAACGTGCCGAGCTCGCCGAATGTATCGTTCGAGAAACACCGCGCCGTTGCCGAACGCGGCGGCCGCCTCGTTTTGCGCCTCGCGCAGCCGTCCCTCAAAGTCCTCCGCGCGCTCCACCACGCGCATGCCCCGTCCGCCGCCGCCGAAAGCGGCCTTGATAATCAGCGGGAACCCGATCCGCCGGCCTGCCTCCAGAGCGTCCCCCACGTCCGTGATCGCGTCGGGCGTGCCCGGAATCGTCGGGATCTTCGCATCGTCCGCCAGCTTCCGAGCCGCCGTCTTATCCCCAAGTAACTCCAGCAGCCGCGCACTCGGACCGACAAAAGCGATCCCCGCCTTCTCACAAGCCCGGGGCAGCGCGGGATTCTCCGATAGAAAGCCGTACCCGGGATGAATTGCGTCCACGCCGCGCTCGGCAGCTATAGCAACGATATTCTCTACATCCAAATACGCCTGCACGGGCCCTAACCCGTGCCCGATCTGATATGCCTCGTCCGCCTTAAATCGGTGTAAACTCAGACGGTCTTCCTGCGAGTACACAGCCACCGTCCGGAGGCCGAGTTCCGTCGCCGCGCGTAAGATCCGAATCGCGATCTCCCCGCGATTCAAAGCGAGCAGTTTTTTCATGGG
Organism: Bryobacteraceae bacterium; assembly: GCA_035634155.1. Classification (GTDB taxonomy): domain Bacteria; phylum Acidobacteriota; class Terriglobia; order Bryobacterales; family Bryobacteraceae; genus DASQDN01. Next base: position 1,440 of record DASQDN010000103.1, read on the forward strand.
ATCTCCTCAAGGTAACATAAGGAACTCTTTTGCCCTTTCGTTCGTATTGGCCTTCAAGGAGTGGAAAACAACCGATGAGACTAGGACTGCTATGCGTATGCGGGCTTTCGCTCGTGCTTGCCGGATGCGATGAAATCTGGGCAGAAGCAGGAGGGCGCGTTACCGAGGATTTCTCCCACAGCTACACGCTCAAACCCGGCGGTCGGCTCTCGGTGGAGAACAGCAATGGGTCCATCGAGATCACCGGTTGGGATCGCGACACGATTGACATCAGCGGGACCAAGTACGCTTCCAACGACGAACTGCTCCGCTCCCTGAGAATCGATATCCAGCACGACGCCGATTCAGTCTCGATTCGCACCATCCGCCCGTCGGGATTCCGTGGCAACTTGGGCGCGAAGTACGTGCTCCGTGTGCCGCGGCGCCTGAACCTGGAGCGAATCATCAGCTCCAACGGCCACGTTGAAATCCGAGATGTGGAAGGGCCGGCCCGCGTCAGGACCTCGAACGGCGCCGTTCGCTCCGTGAACACGATGGGCACGCTCGAGATCGAGACCTCGAATGGGGCCATTGATGTGAGCGGTCATAAGGGAGCTATCACCGGAGGCACGTCCAACGGCCGCATTTCCGTTGACCTGACAAACCCGGAGAAGGACCGGCCGATCCGTCTTTCCAGTTCGAACGGCGGAGTCAACCTGAAACTCGGCCAATTGAACGGCAACAGCGTGCGAATTTCAACCTCGAACGCATCGATTCACCTGGCACTCCCAGAAAACGCGAACGCACAGCTCCGCGCCAGCACTTCGAATGGACGATTTCGCTCAGAGCTTCCATTGCAGGGTGAGATCACCAAAACGCGCGCCGAAGGCCGCCTCGGGTCCGGTGGACCATACCTGGAACTGACCACGTCGAACGGCAGCGTCGAGCTGGATCGTCTGTAATCGAAAGAAGATCTAGTCTGCAGACGCGGCAGCGACGTGTGCGTGCAGCGCACGTCGCACAACTTCGGCCAACTGCTCCGGCTGGTACGGCTTCGGCAGATATTCCACCCCAGGAACCTCCCCGTTGCCGGACCCGCTGGTCAATACCACCTTCACCTCGGGAGCCATCGCCCGCATCATCTCCAGGCACTCGATGCCGTTCAACGCGGGCATCACCAGGTCAAGAATGACAAGATCGATTTGAGTCGCGTGCTCGCGGAAATACTCGATGCCCCAGATCACATCCTTCGAGCAAACGACGTCATAACCGAACCCGCGCAGCATCTGCTCCAGCACGTGCCGGACACAGGCTTCGTCCTCGATGACCAGGATGGTGCCGCTCGCCCGATGTGAGTGAAGCGCCACCCGTGTCACCGGCGACTGTGCCGGAGCGCTCACCGGCAGCGTGATGTGGAAAACGGCGCCCTCGTCCACTTCCGTTTCAAGATTGATTGCGCCTCCGTGATTCCGAACAATCGCCTTCACGGTCGCCAGGCCCATTCCCGTGCCGCGTTCGGAACCTTTTGTGGTGAAGAACGCTTCAAAGATGTGGTCGCGAATGTCTTCAGGAATGCCCGTCCCGGTATCGGATACCGATATCACAATACTGCGGCCCGCGTTCTTCGTCACTATTCCTATTTCGCCGCCATCCGGCATCGCGTCCCGCGCGTTCAAACATAGGTTCAGGAGCACCTGGTACATCTGTGATGCATCTCCCACCACATGGCACTCGGTCGCCGTCAGATCTGTGGTGATCCGAACCTTCTTGTCGATCGTTCTGCGCAGCAGCTTGGCAATGTCTTGAATGATGTGATGTAGGTCTACCGGAGCCAGGTGGGTCTTCTTCCCGCGAGCAAACCCGAGCAGTTGGGTGGTCAGCTGTGCTGCTCTCTCCGAAGACCTGATGATCACTTCCAGCGCTTCAATGTGATCCTTCGAAACACCCGGATCGGTCTGCATCAAATAGGCATGTCCCAGGATTCCGGTCAGCAGATTATTAAAGTCGTGCGCGATCCCGCCGGCCAGCAACCCGAGCGTCTCCATGCGCTGTGCCTGACGCGCGTTCTCTTCCAGGGCCTTGCGCTCGCCCAGATCGGTCGCGACCACAATCCGGCGCTCCCTGCGAATTTCAACGGGTATACGAACTCCCGAACGCGTGGTGAGTGCCGCGGGGAATTGAGTAGCGTTCGCCAAGGACGCGGGCGCGATCAGATCATCGAAAGGACGTCCTACCAACTCGTGCTCGGAATAGCCGATCGCACGCTCAGCGGCGTCATTCAAACTCTGGATCCGGCCATGCGCGTCAACGCAGAACAAGAGGTCCCTGGAATGCCGAAGCAAGGCTTCCAGGAGCCGTACCCGCTCTCTGAGTTGACGGACTTCCAGTTCGATGTCCGCGGGCGAATCGCTCATAAATGACCGTTTTAAGTCGGATCACCTAGTATATCGCCCAAACCACTCACACGCTTTAGCGTCACAATAGAAAAAAGGGCCGCTCTTGCGGTAAAGAGCGACCCTCGATTGCGGTAAACGCCTTAGTATTGGCGCTCTTAGTAATGGCCTAGAACATGTACAGCGGCGTTCCAACCGTCTCTGACGGAGCTCCGACTGTCACTTCTTCGCCATTCTCGTCCTTGTTGATGGGACGGCAGAAGATACCCGAATCCCCGAGGTACACTTCCAACTCCGCCGGCCGTTGCAGCGACCCCTGAATGATCGCTTCCGACAGGGGATCTTCGATGTACTTCTGCAACGCGCGCCGCAGCGGCCGCGCGCCGTATGCGCGATCCGAGTTCTTCTCCAGAACGTAGCGAGCCGCCTCGTCTGACAGCCGGATCTTGATCTGCTTGGCCACCAGGTTGACGTTGATCTGCTCCACCAGCAGGTGAATAATCTTCAGCAGATCGTCGTCCGAGAGCGACGTGAACAGGATCACTTCATCCAGACGGTTGAGGAACTCAGGGTTGAACGCTCGCTTCACCTCGCCCATCACCATGTCTTCCACCTTGGACGGAATAGCATCCGTCGGCGCGGCGAAGCCCATGCCTTGACGCTTTTCCAGGTGCCGGGCGCCCAGGTTCGACGTCATGATGATGATGGTGTTCTTGAAGTCCACCGTGTTGCCGAGTCCATCGGTCAACTGGCCGTCTTCAAAAACCTGCAGCAGGATGTTGTACACATCCGGGTGCGCCTTCTCGATTTCGTCGAGCAGCACGATGGAGTAGGGCTGCCGCTTCACTCGTTCGGTGAGCTGGCCGCCTTCCTCATAGCCCACATAGCCCGGAGGCGAACCGATCAGCTTCGAAACCGAGTGCTTTTCCATGAACTCCGACATGTCGAAGCGGATCAGCGACTTCTCGCTGCCGAACAGGAACTCCGCCAGCGCCCGAGCCACCTCGGTCTTACCAACACCGGTCGGACCCAGGAACAGGAACGAGCCTGCCGGACGCTTGGGCGACTTCAAGCCGGCGCGCGAACGGCGAATCGCCCGGGAAAGAGCGCTGATCGCCTTCTCCTGACTGATGATTCGCTTATGCAACTCCTCTTCGATTCGGAGCAGCTTGTTGACTTCCTCTTCTTTGATGGCCGTCATCGGAACGCCGGTCCATCGTGCGACCACGTCCTCAATATCGTCCTTCGTAACCACTCCGGTAGAGGTGTCGTCCAGGTTGTACTTCTCGCGCAAGACCCGCAGGTTCTCACGCTCCTTACGCTCCTCGTCCGAATAGAAACGCGCCTTTTCGAACTCATGGTTCGCGATCGCATTCTCCATCCGGTGCACGATGAACTTAATTCGCTTCTGTATCTCGGCCACTTCCGGTGGAAGCGTGGTCTGCCGCAGCTTTACCCTTGCACCCGCTTCGTCAATCAGATCGATGGCCTTGTCGGGCAGGAAGCGATCCGGAATAAACCTCGACGACGCATAGACGGAGGTCTCGATGGAGTCGTCCGTATATGCCACCGCATGGAACTTCTCGTAGCGCTCCTTGATTCCGAACAGGATGCGAATCGCGTCGGCCTCGTTCGGAGGCGGCACCTTTACGGCTTGGAAACGCCGCTCCAGCGACCGGTCCTTCTCGATCGACTTGCGATACTCGCCGGGAGTCGTAGCGCCGATGCACTGAATCTCGCCGCGCGACAAAGCCGGCTTCAAGATGTTGGCGGCGTCCAGCGACCCTTCGGCCGATCCCGCGCCTACCAGCGTGTGAAGCTCATCAATGAAGATGATGGCGTTCTGATTTTCCATCAACTCCTTCATGATCGTCTTCAATCGCTCTTCGAACTGGCCGCGATACTTGGTGCCGGCCACAATTAAAGACAGGTCAAGAGCAAGAATCCGCTTGTCGGCCAGGAAAGACGGCACATCGCCATCGGCAATGCGCTGCGCCAAGCCTTCCACGATCGCGGTCTTACCCACGCCAGGCTCGCCAATCAGAACCGGATTGTTCTTGGTGCGGCGGCACAGAATCTGAATCACGCGATCCAGCTCGTAGTCCCGCCCGATCAGCGGGTCCAGCGAGCCGTCCATCGCCGCTTGCGTCAAATCGCGGCTGAATTCCGCGAGCAGGGAACTCTCTTTCGGGCGGCTCGCGGACATCTTCTCAGACGACTGGCGCGCGATCTCTTCACGGATCTGCGACAACCGCAATCCCCGCTCGTGCAGGATTTCCGCCGCGAAGGACTTGTCCTCACGCAGCAGACCGAGCAGCAGATGCTCCGTCCCGATATGTTTATGGCTCAGGCGCTCAGCTTCTTCGGCGCCATACGCCAGCACACGCTTGCATTCATGGCTCAAAGGCAAGTCAACCGAGGTCGATACCTTCTCGCGAATCGTAGTATGCGATTCAATCTGCTTCCGAATCGACTCGATTGCAGCGTGTGAACGGAGGAAGCGGTTGGCCAGAGCCTTGTCCTCACGAAGAAGCCCAAGCAGCAGGTGCTCGGTCTCAATATAAGGACTCCCGAACTGGCTCGCCTCGTACCGCGCGAAGAAGATCACGCGCCGGGCCTTCTCGGTATAACGTTCAAACATAGTTCGTACCGTTCTCTCCCCTTGCAGTCATCAAAGGCCATCTTCGCCCTGCAAGCCGGCGAGGAAGCCTTGCGGTCAATACTTCAATTATCGCTTCGAACCGGACCGGAACGTGAAGTCATGCCTCCACCAGCGTTCCAGCCTCCAGCCGAAGGATCCGATCACAGCGGCGGGCAAAGGCGATACTGTGCGTAACGAACACCGAGGTCAGTCGGTTACCTCGATGCACTTCATCAAACAGATCGGCAATTTTCTCGCCAGTCTTATAATCTAAATTTCCCGTAGGCTCGTCAGCGAGCAGGACCTGAGGATCGGTCACCAGCGCCCGCGCGATCGCCACTCTCTGTTGTTCGCCACCTGACAGTTCCCCCGCACGATGGCTCGCCCGCTCGGTCAACCCCATCTCCTCCAACCGCCGCATGGCCTTCTTGCCGGCATCCGGATGCCTGACGCCGCGCATCAACAGAGGCATCATGACGTTCTCCAGCGCCGAAAACTCTGGCAGCAGGTGGTGCGTCTGCCAAACGAAGCCAATTTCCCGGTTCCGGAACTCCGCTAACTCGACAGGACCGAGCGAGGTGATATCCCGGTTACCGAACAAAATCCTTCCTTGATTTGGACGGTCGAGCCCACCTAAAAGGTGCAAAAGAGTGGATTTGCCGGCGCCGGATTCCCCGG
>DASQDN010000104.1:0-2760 GCA_035634155.1 Bryobacteraceae bacterium
GAACGGCTGCTGCGCCCGAGCCGAACGTCTTCGATACGTTGCGTACAAGAATCGCGGAGTTCATCCCTTGAACACCATCGCCGGGTCGATGGTGGTTGCTTTCCGGATGGAGATAACAGACGCGCCCGTGCACATCAAGACGGCAATGACAAACATCCCGACAGCAACTTCAAGCGGTAGCAGAATGATCGCGTCGCCTGTCTCGCTGCTCCGCGCCACCAGCCACGAAACGACGATCGCAATCGAGTAGCCCATGACCGCGCTCAGCAGCGCCTGGTTGATGATCACGCGATAGATGAAACCGTTCGAAGCGCCCATGGCCTTCAACGTCCCGAACTCACGAAGGTGATCCACCGTGGCCGCATAGATGGTTTGCGCCACCACCACGACACCAACCACTAACCCTAGAAACGCTCCGATCAGCGTCGTTATGCCAGCGCCGGTCTCCAGTACCCAATACCGTCGAGTCTTCGTGAGGAACTCATCATTGGTATGTATGTCGACGTCCTTCAACCGCTGCGCGAGCGCCTCCCTTAACTGCAAGGGAGTCGTTCCCGGGGCCGCCTTTACCAGCAGGAACGCCGTCTCACGTTCGGCCAGCCGCGCATAATCCTGCGAGTTCTTGAACGACGTAAACAGATACGGAGCCGTCGTAAAGGAACGAATCCCGCGTGTGAAACCAACCACCCGAGCACGCCTGCCGTTGATCTCCGTCATATGCCCCAAGCCGCTCACGCCGAGCTTCTTCGCATACAACTCATCCACCATCACCGTGTCGGCCGTGTGCAGATCGGCAATCGAACCCTGCGTGACATTCCAAGGTCCACCGAGCCCTGTTTCCAGATCGAACCCAACGATCTGCCCCGTCTCCTGACCACCATCCGGAAGCTTCCAGTTCACAAACGAAACCACGTACTTCTGGGCAGACGCCACACCAGGGGTGGCCAACACCTTGTACAGCTTGGTTTCCGGAAACGGAGTGCCGCCGTTCAGGTGCGGCGTTCCTTTGGCCGAAATCCAGACATCCGCGCCGCTATGTTCGATTACGTTTGCGCTGGTATCCTGAAAGCCAAGAAACAGACCGAACTGCACTACGATCAGCACGATTGCGAACACAATGCCGGTCAGGGTGACCGCCAGCCGCACTCGATCGTGGATCAGATTGCGCCAGGCGAGAAACATAACGTCACGCCACCATTGCCGCAGCCGCCGGCGCGTCAACCGAGTTCACCACATCCGCGATGGTCTCGTCGATGGGGCGGAAGCTCATTCCGAGTTCAGGCACAGCAATGCTGGGCCGCGAAGGAGAGTTACCGCCAAGGACGTCTGCAAGCTCAGCGAATGTATAGAACGGACCTACCACATCGAACTCGCCCGAGAGTCCGCGCTCGGCCGCAGTCAACATTGCGAGTGCGACGTCACGAGCGTCGGTAATGCACGCCCCTCCCGCTCGCACCAGCGCGCGGCCCGCACTCATCGATTCCGTCAACCAATCGCCGACAGTCGTGCCCGTCACATCGCCCGGAGCGAGCAACTCGGCGAACACAAAGCGTGCCAGCGCACGATCGGTCCGATAGATCACGCCGTACGAGGTGTCAAACACGACGTCGGCATCCGCCATCGACGATACGAGCTGATGACCTTCCCACCGCAGTGCGCCCGTCAAACTCGCGCCCAACAGACTGGATGCATTCGTCACATAAGCTCTCATCGTCGGAGTCCTCCTATCAATGTTTCGATCATGCTTTCGATCAACGCCCCTCTTTCTACCCACGGAAAGGAGGGCTTGGAAATCAGCAACGAGGTCACGCCGTGGACACCTGCCCACAACACTTGCGAGGCGGCCTCTACATCACTAACGCGAAAAAGACTGGCTTGGATGCATGCGCCCACGGCCGATTGCAGGCATGCGAACGATTCACATCCCACCGCATCCGTGCGCCCGCCCGCCGCTCCGCAAAGCGTGTGCGGCGTCATAAACGTAATCTGATACTGATCGGGATGCTCCAGACCGAAATTCACGTACGCCAGCAGCCCGCGCTTCAACCCTTCAACCGGATCGCTGGTCTCAACGCGCGAAACTTCCTGCAGCATCACCAGAAGCTTGGAGAAGGACTGCTCCAGTAAACAATCGAACAGCTCGTCCTTGTCGCGGAAGTGCAGGTAAATCGTGCCCGGAGAATACTCAATCCGATCCGCGATCTTCCGCATCGAAACTGACTGGTAGCCTTCGCGCACGAACAGGTCGCGTGCGGCGTCGAGGATTTCCTGCCGCAAATCCTCTTTCTCTCGGGCCCGCCGATCTTTTGTACGCATGCTTACTTGAACATCGTTCATTTGGTGAACACCGTTCAGAACCCGAGTATAAGGCCACTTCCCAAACCGGTCAAGCGCCTTTTCCATCTTTTTTCGAACCGCCGGCGCTTTGCTAGGATGGGCCTTCATGTCTGATTACTCCATTGGTGTCGACCTGGGTGGCACCAACCTCCGAGCCGCGGCCGTGACCGCCGACGGCGCCATGCTCGAAAAGATCTCCGGCTCCACAGATCTGCACGAAGGCCGCGACGCCGTCATCGCCGACATGGTCGCGGCAGTCCAGCGACTTCGCGAAAGTTGCGGCGAGCGACGACTCGCGGGCGTAGGCATCGGCGTGCCTGGCTTTATTCTGATCGAAAAGGGCGTCATCTCCGGATCGAATAACCTTCCGCAGTTCGACAATTTCCCCATCCGCGATGTGATCGAACAACAGCTCGGGACGTC
>DASQDN010000105.1:0-1530 GCA_035634155.1 Bryobacteraceae bacterium
AGGCATAAAGGAGAACCAGATGGGTCAGAAAGTTAACCCGATCGGTCTTCGGCTCGGCATCAACCGGACCTGGGACTCGCGCTGGTTCGCCGGCAAGGGCGAGTACGCCAAGCTGATGCACGAGGACATGGCGATCCGCGAAGCTCTCATGAAGCAGCTGAAGCAGGCCGCCGTTTCGAAGATCGTCATCGAGCGTCCGCACAAGAAGTGCCGCGTCACCATCCACTCGGGTCGCCCGGGCGTGGTGATCGGCAAGAAGGGTGCCGACATCGAGAAGCTCCGCAAGCTCGTCGCCAAGATGACCGATGCGGATGTGGCGATCAACATCGTCGAAGTCCGCAAGCCGGAAGTCGACGCGACGCTGGTGGCCGATTCCATCGCCCAGCAGCTGGAGCGCCGCGTCGCTTTCCGCCGTGCCATGAAGCGCGCCGTTCAGTCGGCGATGCGTCTGGGCGCCGAGGGCATCCGTATCAACTGCTCCGGCCGTCTGGGTGGCGCTGAAATCGCCCGCCTGGACTGGTACCGCGAGGGTCGCGTTCCGCTGCACACTCTGCGTGCGGATGTGGATTACGGTACGTCCACGGCTTTCACGACCTATGGCACCTGCGGCATCAAGGTCTGGATCTTCAAGGGCGAAATCCTTGACCACGATCCGATGGCCCAGGACAAGCGGATGAACGACGAAGGAGGCCGCTCCGGTGGCCGCCGCGAGCAAGCGGCGTAACCGAGAGGTCAGGAGAGGTTTGCCATGTTGCAACCGAAGAAAACCAAGTTCCGTAAGCAGTTCAAGGGCCGCATTTCCGGCACTGCGAAGGGCGGTACGGACCTCAACTTCGGCCAGTTCGGCCTGAAGGCGATGGAACCCGAGCGTGTCAACGCTCGCCAGATCGAGGCGGCTCGCCGCGCCATCACCCGCGCCATGAAGCGCGCGGGTCGGGTGTGGATCCGCATCTTCCCGGACGTGCCGGTGTCGTCGAAGCCGACCGAAGTGCGTATGGGTAAGGGTAAGGGCGCTCCCGAATTCTGGGCAGCCAAGGTTAAGCCTGGCCGCATCATGTTCGAGATCGACGGCGTGTCCGAGGAAATCGCCCGCGAGGCCCTGCGCCTCGGTGCCGCGAAGCTTCCGATCAAGACGCGCTTCATCCAGCGCATTGCCGAGTAAGGAGGGGATCATGAAGTCTAAGCAGAGAGCCTCTGACCTCAAAGCGATGTCGACCGATCAGCTGTCGGACGAGCTGCTGAACCTGAAGAAGGAGCAGTTCAACCTCCGCTTCCAGCGCGCTACGGGCCAGCTTGAGAATACCGGTCGCGTGCGCGAGTTCCGCAGGGACATCGCCCGCGTGAAGACGTTGCAGCGCCAGAAAACCGCTGCGGCGAAGGCTTAAAGGGGATCAAGATGCCGAAGCGCGTTTTGCAGGGCGTCGTTGTCAGCGACAAGCAGGACAAGACGGTCGTTGTGAAGGTGGAACGCCGTTTCACGCACCCGGTCATGAAGAAGACCGTGCGTAAGACGAAGAACTACCATGCTCA
>DASQDN010000106.1:0-2236 GCA_035634155.1 Bryobacteraceae bacterium
AATTGCACCGAGGATCTCGCGGTCGCGCAACAGACCCTTATAGGTTGGCATGATTGGCTCGTACCCCTGGACCACGTGGGCCTGCGGTTCGAGGATCGACTGCCGGATATAGTTCTCGTCTGCCACGGCCGATGTGCCGTCGGCAAACTGCCGGGTGGTACCGAAAATGCCCTTCCAGCTCGGACCTTGACCGCGGGTTCCATCGAGCGAATGGCAGGTGGCGCAGCCGCGATTCTCGTGCACCATCGCGCCGAGCTCCTTCAGCGGCAGCTTTTGAATCTCTTCATCGCCCTCGCGGACCCACTTCTCATACTGCGCCGGATCATCCACGAACACGCGGGCGAGCATGTCCGAGTGGCCCTTGCCGCAGTATTCGGTGCAGAAGATCGGGTAAACGCCGGGCTTGGTCGCCTCGAACCATTCTTCGGTGTAGCGGACCGGAAGAACGTCTTTCTTGATGCGGAAAGCCGGGATGAAGAAGCTGTGCAGCACATCTTCCGAGTTCATGACCAGCCGGACAGGTCGGTTCACCGGAACGTGGAATGAGTTCAGGGTTCGCATGCCGTCCGGATACTCGAATTGCCACACCCACTTCTTGCCCGTAACCTGAATTTCGATCGAATTAGCCGGAGCGATCTGCGCGGTCACATAGCCGTGGAAGCCCCAGAAGAAAATGCCGATCAGAATGATGAGCGGAACGACGCTCCACACAATCTCAAGCGTCTGATTGTGGGTGATGTGCGGCGTTACATCATTCTTGCTCCTGCGACGGTAGCTGCGGACGAAGATCACGATGCAGAGGCAGATCAACACGAAGAAGAACGTATTGACCGCCGAAATGAACATGAACAGATTGTCGACGCCCGGCGCCAACGTGGAGGCCTGTTCACCTAACATCCAATTGCGAAGCCAAGTCATTTTACGGTAGCCACTCCAGTCGGCACGGCAGGGTTGCGCTCGCGCCGGAACAGAACAGAAATCGTGATCCCCATCACCAGCACCATCAAGCCTCCCGCTACCTTCATCAGGTTGCGCGCGAACGGCACATATCCCTTAGCTTCCGGATCGTAATGGAAGCAGAAGAGGATCAGCTTGTCGGCCAGCGTTCCCAGCTTGCCTTCCGATGCTTCCGTCAACCCCAGCCGCAGATCGCGATCCTTGAACCGGACCCCATACAGATACTGCGAGATGCGTCCGTCCGGCGTCATCAGCATGATGGCCGCCGTATGCGCCCACTGCTCGGTCTTGGCGTCCCAGCGGTACTTGAAGCCGATCTGGTCAGCCAGCCGCCGGGTGTTGCCCTGGTAATCGGTGAGGAAGTGCCAGCCGCTTGCCGCTTCCGGTCTTCCGTACGTTTCCAGGTAAAACTTCTTCTTCGCCTGCGCCAGATCGAAGGTTTCATCCGGCGCGATGCTGATGGTGACGATGTCAAACTCTTTCCCGGCGGTCCAGGCGAGGTCGCGTAAGGCGGCCGTTTGCCCGTTCAACACCAGGTTGCACAGCATGGGGCACCGGTAATACACGAAGTTCAGGATGACCGGCTTCCCTTTTCCGAAAAACTGCCGCAGAGGGACTTGATAGCCGTTCTCCGCGGTGAACTGCAAATCGAGATTCACCTTCTCCCCGATGCGGGGCGTGATGTCGACGCCGACGAGCTCGGAAGGCAACTGCTCGTCACGTGCTTCGAGACCCGGCACACCGGCCAGGAGGAAAAGCGCCAGAAGGCCTGCGTTAATGTTGCTGCGGCGCGGCTGGTTGTACATTGGGACTGCTTGTTTGACCGCTATTCTGCGCGGCGTTCGCCGCCGCTGCGCCGGCCTGTGACACGACCGGACTGCCCGTCGCTAACTGTTCCGGTGTTTTCACCGCATACGAGTTGGTGGGATACGGGAGCTTGTTCTGCGCGGCGTCTTCCACCACCATACGCATCGCCTGGTCGATCGGGATGCGCACTGTGCCCTTACTTTTATCGACGGATCCGTAGTGCGTGAGTTCCCACTGTTCCTTGTTGCGAAGGTCGCGCAGCGCCCAATTTTCCTGGGAGATGACACGCGTGTATTCTTCGTTGGTGTAGACCAGTTCGTAATAGGCTTGAATGCCGATGCCCACCACAATTAGCAGAACCACCGTGACACCCATGATGGCCGCGATGGACGTATACCGCGGCTCAGCGTGATCGTAGCTGAGCGGGTGTTCGCCGTGTGGGAAGTTCTCTTCGCGATATTCAGAGTGCTTT
>DASQDN010000107.1:0-4334 GCA_035634155.1 Bryobacteraceae bacterium
ATAACTTCTTCGGGCGTTATCTAAAATACCAGGATTTCAAGCAATTGGGCGGCGATTTTCTGGCGCCGGGACTGTTGAGCGGGAGGTACAGAGGTCTACCGGAGCAGCCGGTCTGGGTTCGCAATCCGGATAGCGTGATCATCCTGCATCGCGACCGGCTTGGCGAAGATGGACGATTGCGGCTGGCGCGCGTGGCAGGGCCGGAAGGACGCGTGCTTTGGAATCAGCCGCTGCCTTTGTCTGTGCTGCAATGCGTGCTGCCGGGAGAAGGCTCGGTGGTGCTGATGGGTGTAGAGTACACACCGGCAACCAACAATCAGCCGCGCGACCCGATGCACACTGCACAGGAGCGACTGATCGCCGTGGACCTGCAGGCGGGCACAGTGAAGGTCCACGATCAATCCGATGTGAGCTTGCATCCGACCGCCAAGCCGGAGAACAAGCCGTGAGCGAACGGATCGTGCTCGGATCGACGAAAGTGCCGGCGGTGCTGCGTGAGTTGGCTGACTTGCTGCCGACATTTTCGGGTCGCGATCTTGAGAGTCAGTTGCAAAGCTTTGACGCATACCTCGCGATGTTGTCGGACAAGGTGCGGCCCGAGCTGGCGGCGCTGCTGAATCGCGCCGCAGTGCAGTCGGCCGATGCGGCGACGGCGGAGAGGCTGGTGCAGGCCGCTGAATCGGTACTGGGCGGCGGTCGCGCGGCCGAGGCATACGACCACATGGAGGCGATGCGGGAGTATGCCGCGGCGCAGGCCACGAGCTTTGAGTTGACTCCACCTTCGGTGGATGTATCCACAGCGGACTCGCCGACGGGACGTCAGGTTGATTATTCGGAGTATATGTCCGTTATCCGCCGCGCAAATGCGACGCTCGAATTCGAGAAGCCGGGCGGCGTTGGAGAAACCGAGCGGTGGGTGTCCGATGGCCGTGTAGTGGCGTGGCTGATCGTGCGCTACTTCAAAGGCGAGCACGATTACGACTATTATGTGAACCCCCAAGCCGTCTGAGCCGCTTTGGCTGCTGAAAAGCGCGTTAGCTAAGTGCGATGCGACTTTTACCCGGCTTATGCGCTTTGAGCGCCACATTTTCCGCGGCCGTCGTTTGGGCACAAGAGCAGCACGAGAAGCGACTGGTCTTCTCCACTTACCAGGGTGGTGACCGTAACGATGACGCAGTCTCAGCCGCGGTGGATGCCGATGGGTTTATTTATGTCGCGGGCGAATCGGAGTCGCGGGATCTGCCGGGCACGCCGGTAGGCGGCAAGCCGTTGACGTCGGCTGTGTTCAAGGGCTATCTCACCAAGTATGCTCCCGATGGGAAGAAGGTGATGTGGCGAGCGCTGATCGGCGGCTCATCGAACACGGTGCCGCATGCGGTAGCGGTGGATAAGAGCGGCAACGTCTATGTGGCGGGCACGACCGGCGCTCGGGACTTCCCGCTGAAGAATCCGGTACAGGACAAGCAGACGGGACTGAACATCTGCTTCCTGATGAAGTTCGATGGCGCCGGCGAGTTGTTGTTCTCTACGTATTTTGGAGGGGATCGCAATGAAGAGGGGCTTGCCCTCGCGATCGACTCGCAGGGCGCGATGTATCTTGCGGGCCGCGCCACTTCCACGAATCTGCCGGTGAAGAATGCGCTGCAGCCTGCAATCGGGGGCGGAGGTCAGGATGGGTTCATCGCAAAGTTCAGCGCCGATTACAAGCTGGAGTATGCCACCTATGTCGGCGGCACGTCCGGGACTGACAATATCCATTCGATCGCGGTTGGGCCTGACGATTCGCTGTACGTGACGGGTGAGACGATGTCGCCGGGGCTTTCGACGACGGATGCGTACATTCCGCTTCCGCAGAGTTATTCGAGCTTTGTGGCGCGGATCGCGCCTGCAGGAAATACGATCACGTACTTTACTTACGTCGGCTGGAAGGGCGGATACACGAAGGCGCAAGCGGTTGCGGTAGATGCTGCGGGCCGCGCGTATGTGACGGGTCACACGACATCGAAGCAGTTGCCGACCAGTGAGAATGCGGTGCAGCGCGAATACGCGGGCGGCTTCAAGGATGCCTTTCTGCTGCGGTTGAGCGCCGAGGGCAAGACGGCGGAGTATCTCACGTACCTGGGCGGAAGCTATACGGGCGCGGCCGATCCGGATGAGACCGCGGTGGCAGTGAAGGTGGATTCTCACGGGTACGTTTATGTTGCCGGAGAGACGACCTCGCCCGATTTCCCGAGCGTTCGGGCGGTGCGTCCGAATCATGGCGGGGGCCCGGATGCTTATCTGCTTCGTGTGGACGTCGACAACGGCAAGATTTTGTCCTCCACATTATGGGGCGGCGGCAAGCGAGATGCGGCGCTGGCGATTGCGCTAGGACGCGAGGAAGTGGTGACGCTTGTGGGTGAGACGTTCTCCGACGACTACCCGCTGTTTGAGGCGTTGCAGACGAAGATGGGCAGCCTCAACGATTCGTTCGTGGCGCAGATCTGCGATCCGTGGCTGGTCGCTTCCGGCTCGCCCGCGTTTCGATATGTGATCGCCGGCGAGCGTCCCGGGAGCCTTGAGCTGGAGATTGGCGGGGGCTGTCCGCAAAGGTTCGAAGCTAGCGAGGTGGCGGTGGATCAGCCGTGGGTGTCGGTCCTAGCCGATGGGCGTAGTGTGCCGATGAAGGTGAAGGTGGAGGTGAACCCCGAAGGCCTTGCTCCGGGAGACTACTCGGCTACGCTGCGCGTAACTGTGCCGGAGGCTTTGCGTCCAACCATCGACATACCGGTGACGTTCACGGTTGCGGAGCCCCCGCTGGTGGAAGCGCCCGTGGAGCCGGTGGATCAGTGATGATGACAGGAGGCATGGCGGACGATGACTATCTGCACTCGACTCGTTGGGCTCGTGGCAGTACTCGTCCCCGTGTTGGCCGCACAACAAGCCGAGCCGCATTCGCTGGCGGCGCTTCTTGGCCCCGGCGGTTTCGTCCGGATCCCCGCGGGTGAGTTCTCCATGGGCTCGAACAACGGCAATCCCGATGAGCAGCCGGTGCGCCGGGCGAAGATGCCGCGATCGTTCCAGATGAGCAAGTACGAGGTGACTCAGGCGCAGTGGACGGCGGTGATGAGCGACCCACACGCGGCGCCATACACAACGACGGGCACAGCAGTGGATGTGAATCCGAGTCACTTCAAGGGCGAGGCTCGCCCGGTGGAGAACGTGCCCTGGGACGCGGTGAAGGTGTTTCTCACAGCTTTGAATAAACGCGATCCGAAGCATACGTATCGCCTGCCGACCGAGGCGGAGTGGGAGTATGCGGCCAAGGCCGGCGCAAAGAGCGATCCGGTGAATCTGGGCGAGATGGCCTGGTACAAGGACAACTCGGGCGGCGAAACGCATGAGGTGGGGAAGAAGGCGCCGAATGCATGGGGATTGTACGACATGCTCGGGAACGTGTTCGAGTGGGTGGAGGATTGGTACGTGCCGGAGTCGTATGCCTCCGGCGCACCGCCCGCGCAAGGGGCCAATCCGCGGTCTTACAAAGTGTTTCGCGGGTGCGGGTGGCTTTCCGAGCCGAAGTATTGCCGACCTTCTTATCGCATGTTCGACTTCCCGACCCAAGGTCAGTACAGCATTGGATTTCGGCTGGTTCGTGTACCCAGATAACTGTGATACGCTAGCAGTCCCCAGACAAAGCGCTTAGCTTCACCGGCGTATTGCTGCATTCCCATTGGAGGGTACACGTGTATGAACGCATTGAAAGCTGTCATCGCTGAACTGCAACTGATTGTTGCGCTGCATGCTGTGAACGATAAAGACGCCAGGATCAAGAAGCTGTTTGCCGACGCGCAAGCAGAGCTAGAGAAGGCCGCCAAGTCGTTTGGAGGCCAGGACGACGGCTTCGGAAATGAAATCGTGAAGTGAGCTTACGGCGGCGTAGCCGCGGTGCGGGCCGCGAGCGATCGTTGGAGCTTGGCGTCGGCCCAGAGCGCCCGCAAATCCGGGTCGTTCTTGATAACGTTGAGACTCGCGTCCGTCTTCAGTCCGGAAACGATGAGTTGGATTGCTTCGTTGCGGCGTCCGGTAAGTTCGTACGCAATCACTAGTTGGGCCGCGTGGGCCGAGCGCGCGGTCTCCGGAATGCGATCGATCTCCTTCATCGCACGGCGGTTATCGCCAAGGCGGGCGCAGTACTCGGCGAGGTTTGCGCGCACGTTGTAATCGTTCGGTGAGACCTCCAAGGCCTTTTCGGCCAACTCGACGGCCTTCGTTAATGCGCCGCTCGATTCAGCCTCGCCGCCCGGTATCCATTTCGTATAGATGCCCAGGTTGCCCCAGTAGCTATGGCGATT